>NZ_JAWOWP010000014.1:0-131004 GCF_033340555.1 Vibrio sp. 1069 | reverse complement strand
TCAGCGAGGTGGCATTATAGAGATTGCGATCACATTGGCAAGCCCTTTTTCTCGTTTTTTTTGATTTTTTTATCGTTCGGATAAATTTGCATCAAAAGCGGTCAAAAGAGCACGTTATTTCTACAGTTCTCTGAATTTATCTGCGAAAAGAGCCACTTTTTCCCAATTGGTGTACTCCACCTCTTTGGTCGTATCAGTTTCGCCACCCGTCATCGACATAATGAACCTAATCATAGTTCTGTCGAACCAGCTGTAACGTGGGTAATAAAGTGCACCAGCAAAAACACCTATTAGCGTTGGTTTCCAAGGCGACTTAATTAGGAACTTGTGAATGTAGGCACTACCTTCAGGTGTATCCTTTCCTTGGTCCTCTTTACGAGCGGTTAGGTTTACGCAGAAAAATGCCACTTTATTTTGCTCCAATTGATTGAGGTTTCGCTCAATAAACTGGTATAGCTTTTTATTAAGATGGCCATAGCGAATAGAGGCGCCTATCAATACTCTGTCGTATTGGCTGAAGTCAATCGTCTCGACATTATGTAAATCCACCAGCTCACAATCGAAGTCTGGAAGTTGTTCATCTATATAGTGGAGAATTTTTTTAGTCTGCCCTTCGCGGGAAGAGTATAGAAATAATGCTTTTGCCACGATTTCCCCTTAGCTACGCCAAAACGTCGGCGTAAGTAGAATAAGTAAGGTAAAGATTTCCAAACGACCAAACAGCATAGAAACTATCAATACCCATTTTGCTTTGTCGTTAACATCACCAAAGTGCAGCGCTACTTCTCCCAAGCCAGGACCGAGGTTGTTCAGAGTCGCAGCCACCGCCGAGAACGCACTGAGCTCATCCATTCCTGTTGCAATCAACCCCAACATACAAACCACAAATACCAATGCGTATGCGGAGAAGAAACCCCAAACCGCATCGACAACACGTTGCGGTAGGGCACTGCCACCTACTTTGATGGTGTAAACCGCGCGTGGATGGACTAAACGTTTTAGTTCACGCGCACCTTGTAAGGTAAGAAGCAGGATACGGATCACTTTCATGCCGCCGCCTGTTGAACCAGCACAACCACCTATAAAGGAAGAGAACAATAACAGCACAGGTAAGAAGAGCGGCCAATCCGCAAAACCTGTTGTCGTAAAGCCCGCTGTTGTGGATATTGATACAGTTTGGAACAGAGCCTGATCGAAAGCATCGTATGTCGATGTGTAAGAGTGATGTTTCAGTAATAATAGAAAGCAAATGATAAATAGCAGCACTTGAATAAACAAGAAGGCGCGAAACTCAGGATCTTTCCAGTAATACTTGGGATGTACGCCACCTGATGCAAATGCAGCAAAGTGCAGTGTGTAATTACATGCAGATATAAGCAGAAAAACCACCGTAATCAGGTTAATCGCGTAACTATCAAAGTATCCGATGCTGGCATCGTGGGTAGAGAAGCCACCAATGGCAATGGTGGAAAAGCTGTGACTGATGGCATCAAATGGCGTCATACCAGCTAACCAAAAAGCCGAAGCACAGGCGATAGTCAGGCTCAAATAGATGTACCAAAGCGCCTTAGCAGTTTCTGCTATGCGCGGCGTCACTTTAGTATCCTTGACTGGACCTGGGATCTCGGCGCGGTAAAGCTGCATACCACCGATGCCAAGTACTGGCAAAATCGCCACCGCTAATACGATGATTCCCATACCGCCGAACCACTGCAGTAACTGTCGATAGAATAGAATCGCTTTAGGTAACTCATCCAAACCAACAATAACGGTCGCCCCGGTCGTCGTGAGAGCAGAAAACGATTCAAAAAACGCATCTGTCACTGAGACGTTCGGATTGTCAGCAATGAGAAAGGGGATCGAGCCTGCACTGCCAAGTACTGTCCAGAATAAGACGACAATAAGAAAGCCATCTCGAGCTTTAAGCTCGTGCTTATACCTGCGGTTTGGGTACCAACAAACGGCCCCACAAAACAGCAGAACAAAAAATGTCGTGACAAAAGGCACACCAGCACCATCTCGATAGATCAGCGCAACGAGTGCTGGCGCAAGCATAGTGACACTGAAGAGTGCGAGCAGTAGCCCGACGATTCGAATAATTGAACGAAATTGCATGGATAAATTGACTAGCGAAGCTGTCCCTGTTGCTTCCTGTTTTTCATTATTGTCCGTCTAGCGGAGTGACAATTGCCTTTGCCCCGCTTTTATTGATGATTGCTTGGGTAAACGCGCTCACTTCTCGAAGCTCAATTTCCACCACTAATACGACCTGATCGCTGTATTCAGCCTCGACTTCTATCGCACCAAATTGCGGCATGATTGATTGTGCGATAGGCATAAACCCATAGTCTAACGTTAGTCTGAGCTTTGTGGTTATTTTTTTCTCAATAGTTTGAAGCAGCTTGAGCGCTTGTTGAACCCCACCCCCATACGCTTTAACCAAGCCGCCTGTACCTAACTTGATTCCACCAGAGTATCGCGTGACCACAGCCGTGATCTCCCCCACCCCAGATCCAGACAGCTGCGCCAGGATTGGTTTGCCTGCCGTCCCTGAAGGTTCTCCATCATCACTAAAGCCCCACTTCATCGAATCTTCTGGTCGACCAGCAACAAAGCCCCAACAGTTATGTCTAGCATCAGCGTGTTTAGCTTTGATTTGATCAACAAATGCTTTTGCAGCTTCGATACTTGGCGTGTGTGCCAAATAAGTAATGAAGACGCTCTTTTTAATTTCTTCTTCAAATTGAGCGGGCTCTGCTGGAATCAGATAAGGCTTGTCATTCATAGGATTATGGATTCATGTCTATTTGCCTGAAGTCTATCACGAGTGTGATTTACCCGTCGCATAAGATCTGCCACAGCGCACAATGTTAAACACTTGTTTAAAAAATGTATTGAAATTAAACAATCCACGATCCAAACTAACCTTACTGGTCAAACCAGAACAAAAATAAAACGACTTCCTCGATACCTATTTGCCGAGGTACACGGCGTCGTTGAAATAGGTATACAGACAATCCACGATTGTATGTCATGGAGATAGACAATGATTTACCAAGCCGAAACCCTACAGGTAAAGGAAATACAAGATGGTATTGCAGAGCTAAGCTTCTGCTCTCCAAAATCCGTCAACAAACTCGACCTAGCGACATTAGAATCGCTAGATAAAGCTCTTGATGCGCTCATTGCCCATCAAGGCCTCAAGGGGTTGTTGCTCACTTCAGATAAAGACGCATTCATTGTAGGCGCAGACATTACCGAGTTTTTAGGTCTGTTTGCTAAAACGGATGCCGAGCTCGACCAATGGCTGCAATTTGCTAATAGCATCTTTAACAAATTAGAAGACTTACCCGTTCCGACCATCTCAGTGATCAAAGGCCACGCTCTTGGTGGCGGTTGTGAATGTGTGCTAGCAACAGACATGCGTATTGGTGACAAAACCACCAGCATCGGCCTACCAGAAACGAAACTGGGAATCATGCCTGGCTTTGGTGGTTGTGTACGCTTACCTCGCGTTATTGGCGCAGACAGCGCAATGGAAATCATCACCCAAGGTAAAGCATGCCGAGCTGATGAAGCATTGAAAATTGGCTTACTCGATGCAGTTGTAGAGACTGATGCTTTATACGAATCAGCACTACAAACTCTTGACTCTGCAATTAACGAGAAACTTGACTGGCAAGCACGCCGAGCACAGAAAACATCTCCGCTAACGCTGAGTAAGCTTGAATCAATGATGAGCTTCACCATGGCGAAGGGTCTGGTGGCACAAAAAGCAGGCCCTCACTACCCTGCCCCAATGACAGCCGTTATCACGATTGAAGAAGGTGCTCGCTTTGCACGTAATGAAGCGTTAGACATTGAACGTAAGCACTTCGTGAAATTGGCTAAATCGGAAGAAGCAAAATCACTCGTTGGCCTATTCCTTAATGATCAATACATCAAAGGCATTGCGAAAAAAGCAGCGAAGTCAGCAAGTAAAGACACGCAACGTGCAGCCGTGTTAGGTGCAGGTATCATGGGTGGCGGCATTGCTTACCAATCAGCGCTAAAAGGTGTGCCTGTCTTAATGAAAGACATCGCGCAAGCGTCGCTCGACCTAGGCATGACTGAAGCATCTAAGCTGCTGAATAAACGCTTATCTCGCGGTCGCATTGATGGCTTTAAGATGGCGGGTATTTTAGCGTCAATCACACCGAGCCTACATTACGCAGGTATTGAAAACTCTGATGTGATTGTTGAAGCTGTCGTTGAAAACCCGAAAGTAAAAGCAGCAGTTTTAAGTGAAGTTGAATCCCATGTCGGTGACGACACCGTTATCACCTCAAACACCTCGACGATTCCTATCAACCTATTGGCAAAATCACTAAAACGCCCAGAAAACTTCTGTGGTATGCACTTCTTCAACCCAGTGCATCGTATGCCTCTTGTTGAGATCATCCGTGGTGAGCACACCTCTGATGAAACCATCAACCGTGTTGTGGCGTATGCTGCGAAAATGGGCAAATCACCAATTGTCGTTAATGACTGCCCAGGGTTCTTCGTTAACCGCGTATTGTTCCCATACTTTGGCGGTTTCAGCATGCTACTTCGTGATGGTGCTGACTTTACGAAAATCGACAAAGTCATGGAGCGTAAGTTTGGCTGGCCGATGGGACCGGCGTACTTGCTTGACGTAGTCGGCATTGATACCGCGCACCACGCACAAGCTGTGATGGCTGACGGTTTCCCTGAGCGTATGGGTAAACAAGGTCGTGATGCGATTGATGCACTGTTCGAAGCAGACAAATATGGTCAGAAAAATGGTAATGGCTTCTACAGCTACACCATAGATAAAAAAGGTAAGCCGAAGAAAACCTTCTCCGAAGCGATCTTACCGGTACTTGCTGACGTTTGTGCCGATAAGCAGGACTTTGACGATCAGACCATCATTCAACGTATGATGATTCCAATGATTAACGAAGTGGTGCTGTGCCTACAAGAAGGCATCATCGCGACTCCGCAGGAAGCAGATATGGCATTGGTTTATGGTCTTGGTTTCCCTCCATTCCGCGGTGGCGTATTCCGCTATCTAGACAGCGTGGGTATTGCTGAATACGTTGAAATGGCAAAACAACACGCCGAGCTAGGTGCGATGTACCAAGTACCGCAAATGCTGATTGATATGGCGGCGAAAGGTGAAAGCTTTTACGGTGCACAACAGCAAGGTTCTATCTAAGGAGGGATTCTAAAATGACTAATCAAACAAGAAATGTTGTCGTAGTCGATTGTCTACGTACTCCAATGGGTCGCTCTAAAGGTGGTGCTTTCCGTCATACACGAGCAGAAGATCTATCTGCGCGCCTAATGAAAGGCATTCTTGCGCGTAACCCACAAGTGAACCCAAGCGAGATTGAAGACATCTACTGGGGCTGTGTACAGCAAACACTAGAGCAAGGCTTTAACGTTGCACGTAATGCGGCGCTGCTTGCTGGTCTGCCGATTGAAATTGGCGCCGTGACGGTGAACCGCTTGTGTGGCTCATCAATGCAAGCGCTTCACGACGGTACACGTGCCATCATGACTGGCGATGCTGAAATCTGCCTAATTGGTGGTGTTGAGCACATGGGGCATGTGCCAATGAACCACGGTGTAGACTTTCACCCAGGTATGTCAAAGAACGTAGCAAAAGCTGCGGGCATGATGGGCTTAACGGCTGAAATGCTTGGTAAATTACATGGTATTAGCCGTGAGCAACAAGACGAGTTTGCCGCTCGCTCTCACGCTCGTGCGCACGCAGCAACCGTAGAGGGTCGTTTTAAAAACGAAATTCTACCAATTGAAGGCCACGCAGCAGACGGCACACTGTTCACTCTGGATTACGACGAAGTGATTCGCCCTGAAACATCCGTTGAAGGTCTATCTCAACTTCGCCCAGTGTTCGACCCTGCAAACGGTACAGTAACAGCCGGTACATCATCGGCTCTGTCCGATGGTGCATCAGCGATGTTGATCATGAGTGAAGAGAAAGCTAATGAACTTGGCTTGAAGATTCGTGCACGTATTAAAGGCATGGCCATTGCGGGCTGCGATCCTTCTATTATGGGTTACGGTCCTGTACCTGCGACGAAAAAAGCGCTCAAGCGTGCCGGTCTTTCAATTGAAGACATGGATGTGGTTGAGCTAAACGAAGCATTTGCCGCGCAGTCTCTGCCGTGTGCTAAAGACTTAGGCCTGCTTGATGTTATGGATGAGAAGGTCAACCTTAACGGTGGTGCGATAGCATTGGGTCATCCACTAGGCTGTTCTGGTTCACGTATCTCAACAACGTTGATCAACCTAATGGAAGCGAAAGACGCGAAATACGGTCTGGCCACCATGTGTATCGGTTTGGGTCAGGGCATTGCGACAGTATTTGAACGACCATAACAGTTCAAGACGTTGTTGTAGTGATCGAGCCAACAATCATAAGCAAATGAACTAGTACTAAAATTTTTAGTATTACACTTAAGGGCGACAATTGATGTCGCCCTTTGTTTTACATCAAACATGCATGAAGAGCATACATTAAATGCTCAAGTTTCATTTTATTCATAGACAAAGAAGACATACACTTAGACCAGTTAATATCTTGCTGCATGTGACCCAGAGTCATGCTACCGCACAATCGGAGAACCTTATGTTTAATGCTCTAGTTCTAAATCAAGAAGACAAACGTACTATCGCTAACATCGAGCAAATCGATGAAACACAACTGCCTGAAGGCGACGTTCTGATTGACGTTGATTACTCATCGTTAAACTACAAAGACGGTCTTGCGATCACAGGTAAAGGTAAAATCATCCGTAACTTCCCGATGGTGCCAGGTATTGACCTAGCAGGTACGGTAGTAAGCTCAGAAGACGACCGCTACCAAGCTGGTGACAAAGTTGTCCTTACTGGCTGGGGCGTGGGTGAAAACCACTGGGGTGGTATGTCTCAGCGTGCTCGTCTAAAAGCGGATTGGCTAGTACCACTACCAAAAGGTCTAGACAGCAAGAAAGCAATGATGGTTGGTACTGCTGGCTTCACTGGTATGCTGTGTGTTCAAGCACTGCTTGATGCATGCATCAAACCTGAAAATGGCGAAATCCTAGTAACTGGCGCAAGTGGCGGTGTAGGCTCAGTCGCAGTAACGCTTCTAGCACAGCTTGGCTACAAAGTTGCTGCAGTGACAGGTCGTGTAGAGAAAAACGGCCCGCTACTTGAAAAACTAGGTGCTAGCCGCATCATCGACCGTACTGAATTTGAAGAACCAGCACGTCCGCTTGAAAAACAAGTATGGGCAGGTGCGGTTGATACTGTAGGCAGCAAAGTACTAGCAAAAGTATTGGCGCAAATGGATTACAACAGTGCAGTTGCAGCTTGTGGTCTTGCAGGTGGTTTTGATCTACCAACCACAGTGATGCCGTTCATCCTACGTAATGTTCGCCTACAAGGTGTGGACTCAGTAATGTGCCCAACAAAGAAACGTATCGCTGCATGGGAAAAGCTGGTCGAGCTACTACCAGACAGCTACTTCGAGCAAGCGTGTACTGAAGTTGCTCTTGCTGAAGCACCGAAATATGCAGAAGACATCACCAACGGTCAAGTAACGGGTCGTGTGGTTATCAAGCTATAAACACTGACTCAGTGTAAACAGACGAAGAGCCGGCATTGCTGGCTCTTTTTTGTTAGCAGTTCAGTCCCATATCTTCGATACGTTTAGCTATCAGACGGCTACACTCTTCACGCACAATCGTTCTTAACCATTCTTGAGCGGGAGAATGCTCGCAACGCGCATGCCAAATCATCGAGTATTCAAACGGCGTGAATTGGAATGGTAACGGTTTCACCACCAAGTCATAACGCTCGGCAACCAGATACGCCAAGTCCGCTGGCACTGTGATGATAATTGGCAAGGTATCCATGATCGCCAATGCGGCTTCTAAATGATAAGCCCGCAGAACCATTTTACGCTTAGGTTTCTCCATCAAAGCTTGTTCGATCAGTGCCTTAACACCATCACTGATGGCGATCATGGCATGTGGATGACTCAGATAATCATCCAAGCTCATTTCTTTATTCGCTAATGGATGCTGTTTTGAAAGCATACACAGCACCCCCACTCGCCCCAACACTTCACTGCGTAGAGGCTCCACCGGGCCTGTCGGGCGACAAATCGCTAAGTCTGCACCTTCATAAGTGAGCTGATCTGATAAACGGTCGTGTTGCAGTGGTAAGAAGTTGAAAGACACATTTGGTGCTTCTTGGTAAATTCTCGGCAAAGCGAACGGTAATATCGTTTGCATGGCATAATCGGTGGTCACGATGTTGAAAGTCTGTACGCATTGCAATGGGTCAAACTCAACCGGAGATAACAACTGACGTAAAGACTCTAATGGCTCGCCCAATGAGCGATCGATCTCTAACGCTTTCTGAGTTGGGATCAAATGCTGTCCCTGACGAGTAAACAGCGGGTCTCCCAATAAGTCGCGTAGACGACCAAGCACACGACTCATTGCCGATTGACTCAAGTTCAGACGTGTTGCCGCCTTACTGACACTGTTTTCTTCTATCAGTACTCGCAACGCAACCAGTAAATTTAAATCTCGGCGATAGATATCTTCCAGTTCCACGAATTAGCCACTTATTTTGTATGTGTTTGGGTAAATTGTACTCTTTAGGCAAAAAAAATCCCGCCTTTCAGCGGGGAAGCCCAAGAAAAATGGGGATAGTGTCGGAATGAAGTGTCGGTAAAAAATAGGTGAGCGTTATTAAAAGCATTCTGATCCAAGCAAGAAGCGCTAATTTTCTTGCTCAGATGCGCCAGACCATCTGCGCATCTCGATCCAAATCCCAATAATAGTGGCAACCATGCCTACGAGAGGCGTCAAAGAGGTGTCAGCTGGCGTCCTAAGTACCAATGCACAGAACGAGATAAAACACAGCACTGAGTAAATCGTAAGTCTGTCTAACGCTGTTAACATTGCCTCTCCCTTGCCAGTTGTTACCAAATTGTTAATTTAAGGTAAAACAAAAAATTCGGTTTGCCAAGTGGTTATTGAATATTTTTTCAACGAAAGTAAAATTCAACGCTCAGTTAGTTACGAGAATCACACTATGAGCTTTAATCCTGAACTGGCAAACAAGACATTAGAGGCGCAAGGACTGCGCTGCCCAGAGCCAGTGATGATGGTCAGGAAGACAATTCGCAACATGCAAGATGGTGAGATTTTGCTGGTCAAAGCAGACGATCCATCCACGACTCGAGACATTCCGAGTTTCTGCCGCTTTATGGACCACCAATTAGTTGCGGCACAAACGGAGCAAGTTCCGTATCAGTACCTGATCAAGAAAGGATTGGAATAATCTGGTCGAACTAAAAACGGCAGCCAATATTGGCTGCCGTTTGTTTATTCGTCGTATTCGAGTGTGCGAACTTCTGATTGGAGCTTGTTAAGTTGTTTCTTCATTGCCCGCATCTCTTCATGCATAGGAATGATGTGAGCGACACGAATCCACGCTTCTACTGTCAATCCAGTAAGGACGAACGATCCTGCTACAATCGGTAACCACATATCAGTTAGCACCATCGCTAGTAAACACAGCGCTAAACCAAAAGTGAATAAATAACTCTGACTCTTCGGGGACATCCCCATGTAACGTGTAAGCATAAACTTGCCCTCTCGCTATCATTCACACCATTAAACTACCATGACAAGTATGACACTTATATGTCATCCGTCACGCAACGGAACGATTTAGAGTCAGAGTTTGAACTCGCGCAGCACGCCACTAATGATTGATAACTCACATCATTTCACGTGCAAAAAATCAGAACAGTGCAGCCCCTATTGCCAGAGCAATAAACAAAAATGCGGTGATTTTACGGATCAGCCCTAAAGGCATCTTGTCGGCCGACAATTTACCAATCAGGACCACAGGTACATTCGCCAGCAGCATACCGATTGTGGTACCGATAATCACCAAACTTAACGCATCCGCGTATTGCGCCCCTAAGATGGAAGTGGCGATCTGAGTTTTATCGCCTATCTCCGCAACGAAGAACGCGATAAAGCTGGCAATAAATGGGCCTCGATTAGAAATCTGCTCGTCATCATCCAGTTTGTCCGGGATCAGAACCCAAGCCGCCATCGCGACAAAACTGACCACCAGCACCCACTTTAAAATCTCAGGTGATAGATAGTCTGCGACAACCACACCTAACCATGCAGCCAAAGCGTGGTTGGCAATAGTTGCCAAAAAGATTGCTGCAATAATTGGGATTGGTTTTCGGTAACGACTTGCGAGTAATAGAGATAGCAATTGGGTCTTATCGCCAATTTCTGCTAACGCTACAGTAGTAATTGAAATAGCTAAAACGCTCACGACATGCTCATTGGGGCAGGGATTATTATTTTTAACCGAAGACAAACCTCACGCCCCTACCCCGGTTCGTGATGATTTGTCTAAGGTCTTGCTAAACTTGAAAGGCTTCAAGTCTCGAACGCCATGGTGATTTTGCACCAATTATGTTGACGGACGAACCAGATGAAACAGAAACTTCATCAGGTAAGCTACTCCCCAAAGACAGGCGCAATTCTAGCCACCTTTGTTGCGCTTCTCAAGAGCCAAAGCAGGCAAAAACTCCCTTTTAGGAAAAATACAGCAGATAACGCGGTAAAAATTCATTAAAGGAGAAAATCGCCCACGAATTAATCAAGATTAGCTCTACTCCCATGCTCAATATCTGGTTATACTAGATTGTTAATTTATTCAACCGTAATTACTCTTTATCGCCGTTGTTAGAGTTGAAAAACTCGGCATAGATGACGAATTAACGAGTAACAAGAGAATCGCGCGAACCTGACTTATGCAAAAATACGATATCAAAACCTTCCAGGGAATGATCCTCGCGCTGCAGGATTATTGGGCTCAAAATGGTTGTACCATTGTTCAACCGCTAGATATGGAAGTGGGTGCGGGTACCTCTCACCCAATGACCTGTCTACGAGCGCTTGGCCCAGAGCCAATGTCGACAGCTTACGTACAACCTTCACGTCGTCCTACTGATGGCCGTTACGGTGAAAACCCTAACCGTCTTCAGCACTACTACCAATTCCAAGTAGCGCTAAAACCATCGCCTGACAATATTCAAGAGTTGTACCTTGGCTCCCTTGAAGTTCTTGGTATTGACCCTCTTGTACACGACATCCGTTTCGTAGAAGACAACTGGGAAAACCCAACACTAGGCGCATGGGGTCTGGGCTGGGAAGTTTGGCTAAACGGCATGGAAGTGACCCAGTTTACTTACTTCCAGCAAGTTGGTGGTCTTGAGTGTAAACCAGTAACTGGTGAAATCACTTACGGTATCGAACGTCTAGCAATGTACATCCAAGAAGTAGACTCTGTTTACGACCTAGTTTGGAACATCGCACCAGACGGCAGCAAAGTGACTTACGGTGATATCTTCCACCAAAACGAAGTAGAGCAATCAACTTACAACTTCGAGCACGCAGACGTTGAATTCCTATTTGGTTTCTTCGAACAGTGTGAAAAAGAGTGTAAAGAACTACTTGAGCTTGAAAAGCCACTGCCACTGCCTGCTTACGAACGCATTCTAAAAGCTGGCCACGCATTCAACCTACTAGATGCGCGTAAAGCGATCTCAGTAACTGAACGCCAACGTTACATCCTACGCATCCGCAACCTGACGAAAGCAGTTGCAGAAGCATACTACGCATCGCGTGAAGCTCTAGGCTTCCCAATGTGTAAGAAAGAACAAGCGTAAGGGGTAGAGTAACATGGCAAAAGAATTTCTAATCGAGCTAGGTACAGAAGAGCTACCACCAACGCAACTTCGCACTCTAGCTGAAGCATTCGCAGCAAACTTCGAAGCAGAACTAAAAGGCGCTGAGCTTGCTCACGAGGGCGTGAAATGGTTCGCGGCACCTCGTCGTCTTGCACTTAAAGTCGCAGCACTAGCAGACAGCCAGTCTGACAAAGTTGTTGAAAAGCGTGGCCCTGCGGTTTCTGCAGCGTTTGACGCGGAAGGCAACCCAACAAAAGCAGCTCAAGGCTGGGCACGCGGTTGTGGCATCACGGTTGACCAAGCAGAACGCATGGTTACAGACAAAGGTGAATGGCTACTGTTCAAACAAGAAGTGAAAGGTCAGCCAACGTCTGAGATCGTAGTTGAACTTGCAGCGAAAGCACTAGCAAACCTACCTATCGCAAAACCAATGCGCTGGGGTAACAAAACGACTCAATTTATCCGTCCAGTTAAGACGCTAACCATGCTAATGGGCAGCGATCTAATCGAAGGCGAGATCCTTGGTGTCGCTTCAGACCGCACTATCCGTGGTCACCGCTTCATGGGTGAGCAAGAGTTCACTATCGATTCTGCTGAACAATACCCTGCGATCCTAGAAGAGCGCGGTAAAGTAATGGCAGATTACGAAGCGCGTAAAGCAATCATCCTCGCTGACGCACAAAAAGCGGCAGCAGCGGTTGGCGGTATCGCTGACCTAGAAGATGACCTAGTAGAAGAAGTAACGTCTCTGGTTGAATGGCCAGTGGTACTAACAGCGAAGTTTGAAGAAGAGTTCCTAAAAGTGCCTTCTGAAGCGTTGGTATACACCATGAAAGGTGATCAAAAATACTTCCCTGTTTACGATGAAAACAAGAAGCTACTACCTAACTTCATCTTCGTATCGAACATCGAATCAAAAGAGCCTCGTTACGTAATCGAAGGTAACGAGAAAGTAGTTCGCCCTCGTCTTGCTGACGCAGAGTTCTTCTTCAACACAGACCGTAAGCGTCCGCTTATCGACCGTCTGCCAGAACTAGAACAAGCGATCTTCCAAAAGCAACTGGGTACGATCAAAGACAAAACAGACCGCATCACTGAACTTGCTGGCTACATTGCTGAGCAAATCGGTGCTGACGTTGAGAAATCAAAGCGTGCTGGTCTACTAGCAAAATGTGACCTAATGACCTCAATGGTATTCGAATTCACGGATACTCAAGGTGTTATGGGTATGCACTATGCTCGCCACGACGGTGAAGCAGAAGAAGTTGCAGTCGCACTGAACGAGCAATACATGCCTCGTTTCGCAGGTGATGAACTGCCATCTAACGGTGTTTCAACTGCAGTTGCAATGGCAGACAAGCTAGACACTATCGTAGGTATCTTCGGTATTGGTCAAGCGCCTAAAGGCAGCGACCCATTCGCACTACGCCGCGCATCTCTAGGTGTACTACGTATCATCGTTGAATACGGCTACAACCTAGATCTTGTTGACCTAGTAGCGAAAGCGAAGTCACTGTTTGGCGATCGCCTAACCAACGACAACGTTGAGCAAGACGTTATCGAGTTCATGCTTGGTCGTTTCCGTGCTTGGTACCAAGACGAAGGCTTCAGCGTAGACATCATTCAAGCAGTTCTAGCGCGTCGCCCGACGAAACCAGCAGACTTCGACCAACGAGTTAAAGCGGTTTCTCACTTCCGTGAACTAGAAGCAGCAGAGTCTCTAGCAGCAGCGAACAAACGTGTAGGTAATATCCTAGCGAAATTCGACGGCGAACTAGCAGCAGACATCGACCTAGCACTTCTACAAGAAGACGCAGAGAAAGCACTAGCAGAAAGCGTTGAAGTAATGACTGAAGCGCTAGAGCCAGCATTTGCTACAGGTAACTACCAAGAAGCCCTAAGCAAGCTAGCTGACCTACGTGAACCAGTTGATGCGTTCTTTGATAACGTAATGGTAATGGCAGACGACGAAGCACTTAAGAAGAACCGTCTGACACTACTGAACAACCTGCGTAACCTGTTCCTACAGATCGCAGACATTTCTTTGCTTCAAAAGTAATTCATTACTCTTCGAAGTGATTAAGAAATAAGTAAAAGGGAAGCAGATGCTTCCCTTTTTTGTTGCCTTCAAACCGATGAAGGTGACGCTTATTATTCATTTTGTGAACAAGACTAAAATTTGTAGGGTGAGACGCGTTTAACTTGTTGGTATAGAGCTCGGATTGTAGAGGCACAGTTTTGCTATAACTGGACTGTTTATTCGGGGGAAGGACACAATGAAAAAAACAATTCTCGCACTCTCTATTGGTCTACTGAGCGCCTGCAGCCAGATTTCAGAAAATGCCATCGTATTAAGCGTTGGTGATGATACCGCTGTTTTTGAGGAAAACTCACAGGGCTTACTTGTCGCCGAGCAAAAACTCGAAAAAGGCAGCTACACCTTTACCATTGCCGACAGTAATCAAAGCTGTGGCAGTAGCTTTGCCCTAGCAGAAGAAGATCGCATCAAGTTCAATCGTCCATTAAAAATGGATAACTGCGCCACTGATGCACAAATGCCGCTGCGCATCTTCAAAGCCAATACCTATCAATTTACGCTCAATCCAACCACCAACGAGCTGACGGTAAAAATCAAACCAAAACAGACTCAGGACATCACCTACTCTTGCCCTGTCGCAACTGACACGCCAAAAACCATCAATGTTGCTCAAACCTTTAATGATGGCACTGTCGTTCGTGACGCCTTAACCGGACAAGAAGCCACAGTCGCCAATGGCAGCGTCACCATGCAGCCGGGTCCTATGAGCCAAGGTCTATTGCTGCTAGAAGAAGTCGATCAGCAAGCCGACAAACCGTTCAGCTGGGATAACGCAACAGTGTACTTCGTCATGACTGACCGCTTCTACAATGGCAACCCTGACAACGACAACAGCTACGGTCGCAGTAAAGACGGAAAATATGAGATTGGTACCTTCCACGGTGGTGACTTAGCGGGTCTAACGAAAAAACTCGATTACATCGAATCACTTGGTGTGAATGCTATCTGGATAACCTCACCACTGGAACAAATCCACGGCTGGGTTGGCGGCGGCGATAAAGGCGACTTTAAGCACTACGGCTACCACGGCTACTATCACCAAGATTGGACCAAGCTTGATGCCAACATGGGTACCGAAGATGAACTCAGAACCTTCGTCGATACCGCCCACAAGAAAGGTATCCGCGTGATTTGGGATGTAGTCATGAACCACACAGGTTATGCGACATTAGCAGACATGCAGGAATTCGGCTTTGGTCAGCTTTACCTTGATGACCAAGAAGCCAAACAAGTCCTTGGTGAAAAATGGACCGACTGGCAGCCAAAATTAGGACAAAGCTGGCACAGCTTCAACGACTACATCAAATACGGTGATAGCGAAGCGTGGGATAAATGGTGGGGCAAAGATTGGATCCGCACCGACATTGGTGACTACGATGCTCCGGGCTACAACGATATCACCATGTCTTTGAACTACCTACCGGATCTCAAAACCGAATCGACTAAGAAAACCGGATTACCAAACTTCTTCCGCAATAAAGACACCAATGCGCAAGATGAGCTGCAAACCCCACGTGAACACCTGATTACCTGGTTATCCGATTGGGTACGTGACTACGGCATTGACGGCTTCCGTGTCGACACGGCCAAACACGTTGAAATGGAAGCGTGGGCAGAGTTGAAAGCCAGCACCACTCAAGCGCTTGCCCAGTGGAAGCAAAACAATCCAGACAAAGCACTAGATGACCTGCCATTTTGGATGACAGGTGAAGTGTGGGCACACAGCGTAGTGAAGAGCCCGTATTTCGATAACGGCTTCGATTCCATCATCAACTTCGAGTTCCAATCTGATGTGGCACCAAAAGCGCTGAAGTGTTTCGCTCAACTTGATAATGATTACCGCCGCTATGCAGAGCGCATCAATACCGATCCTGAGTTCAATGTGTTGAGCTACCTGTCTTCACACGATACACAACTGTTTTGGTCAGCTCGCAGCCGCAGCTTTGATGACCAAGCACGTGCGGCAAATGCTCTGATGCTGGCTCCGGGTGCAGTACAGATCTATTACGGTGATGAGATAGCTCGTGATTTTGGCATTACTGGTTCAGACGCCCACCAAGGCACACGCTCAGATATGCCATGGGATAAGATTCATGGCGAGCGTGAAGATCTGCTGCAACATTGGCAAAAATTGGGTGAATTCCGTAAACGCCACCCAGCGGTTGCTCAAGGTAAGCACATCACTCGCAATCAAGAAGGTTACTACGCGTTCGAACGCCAATACCAAGACGACAAGGTACTGATTGTTTACACCGGTGAGTAAATCACACTCTCTCCACCAGCAAGGGAAGCATAAGCTTCCCTTTTTTATTGTTCTTTTTGCCATTTAGTCTCGTCCCTCTGGTCTGATGACGCACTTTTTTCTTTTTCGGCTTAATTCACACTTTGCGTTAATTACACATTGAGGTAAGGTCAAGGATTACTCGATAAGCCGATAAAACATCGGCATAAACATACACAAAGCAATCACAATGAATTAGGTATAAGTCAGCATGCAGTTCTCAAAGTTTGGTGAAAAATTTAATCAGTATTCAGGTATTACGCAGTTAATGGACGATTTGAATGATGGTCTGCGCACACCAGGTGCCATCATGCTCGGTGGAGGTAATCCTGCCGCCATTCCTGCCATGCTCGATTACTTTCACCAAGCCAGTGAGGAAATGCTCGCCAGTGGGGAGCTCGTCGCCGCCCTCGCCAACTACGATGGCCCGCAGGGTAAAGACGCGTTCGTCAAAGCGCTAGCTCAGTTATTCCGTGAAACTTACGGCTGGGATATTTCCGAAAAGAACATCAGCCTAACTAACGGCAGCCAAAGTGGCTTCTTCTACTTGTTCAACTTGTTGGCAGGTAAACAGCCAGATGGTTCGCATAAGAAAGTGCTACTACCTATCGCACCTGAGTACATCGGTTATGGTGATGCAGGCATTGATGAAGATATCTTTATCTCTTACCACCCAGAAATCGAGCTGTTAGATAACGGTCTGTTTAAATACCACGTCGATTTTGAGCAACTAACCGTCGACGACTCTGTTGCGGCAATCTGCGCGTCTCGTCCAACCAACCCAACGGGTAATGTACTGACAGACGAAGAAGTACGTAAACTGGACAAGCTAGCATGTGAGAACAACATCCCGCTGATCATCGATAACGCCTACGGTCTACCTTTCCCGAACATCATCTTTGAAGATGTCGAACCGTTCTGGAATGAAAACACCATCCTATGCATGAGCCTATCTAAACTTGGCTTGCCAGGTGTGCGTTGTGGCATTGTGATTGCGAGTGAAGAAATCACTCAAGCGTTAACCAATATGAACGGCATCATCAGCCTAGCGCCGGGCAGTGTTGGTCCAGCGCTGGCAAACCATATAATTGGCAAAGGCGATCTGCTTAAACTGAGTTCAGAGGTGATTAAGCCGTTCTACAAGCAAAAATCACAACGTGCGGTTGAACTGCTCCAACAAGCAATTACCGATGAGCGATTCCGCATCCACAAGCCGGAAGGCGCTATCTTCTTGTGGTTATGGTTTGATGAACTGCCAATCACAACAATGGAACTGTACCAACGCTTGAAAGCGCGTGGCGTATTGATTGTCCCTGGTGAATATTTCTTTATTGGTCAGCAAGACGAGTGGGATCACGCGCACCAATGCCTGCGTATGAACTACGTTCAAGATGATGAAATGATGCAAAAAGGCATTGCGATTATCGCTGAAGAAGTGGAAAAGGCTTACCGCGAAGGTAAATAGATGGATTGAACTCAGCCGTTCTTCTCTTTGAAATTACGGCTTTAAAATAGCGGATTTGAAAACCCCAAACTAAAAAGAGCGCCCATATGGCGCTCTTTCTCATTCTATAACTGGGTGGTTAACTGATTAGTTGTTCTCAATCAGGTTGTTACCACCGATAGCAATCTTACGTGGTTGCATGGCTTCAGGGATTTCACGAACTAAATCGATATGAAGTAGACCGTTTTCCATTGATGCACCCACGACTTTTACGTAATCCGCTAGCTGGAATTTACGTTCAAAATCACGTTCTGCAATACCTTGGTAAACGTAGTTTTTGCCTTCTTCGGCTTTACGTTCGCCCTTCACAATCAACATGTTTTCGTTTTGAGTCAGATCGAGCTGTTCTTCAGCAAAGCCAGCAACGGCCATAGTAATACGGTAGTTGTGCTCGTCTTTTTGCTCAATGTTGTATGGAGGGTAACCGCCAGAAGTATTTTTCGCTGTATTCGCTTCCATCAGGTTTAGCAGACGATCAAAGCCAATTGCATTACGGTATAGTGGTGAGAAATCTACATTACGCATAAATCTATCCTCTTAATTAAGCAATAGTCTTAGTTCAGATGAGTTTCATCCTACTGGCGTGTTTATGCAAAAACCAACGCCGAACTAAGAGATTCTTATCATTCCACTGGCCTTGGTTTGGCTCGGAGACATGATATTGAATCTAAAGGTTTAAGTTGTGTGCTAAAACGCCATATCCTCTTCTGAGCGATCTCGTTTTAGCGATTTCAGAGGGCTGGTCTTCTAGTCTCTAGCAAGCCAGTCACCCTCTTCACAACTAGATATAAGGTCGTCAAAAATGACTTTCAAGGGAAAAAATAAAAAATTTTTAAAGCATCCACTATCCCCTTGAACAGCTTAGTTCCTCATCACTTCACGATCAGTGATAAAAAGCCCACCGTTCTGGAGGGCTCAATCTACACTTTACTTGCGGGAGGATTTACGCGCTTTTACAACGCCCTTTTCTGCCGCCTTTTCCTGCTTTAGTTTGCGCTTTTCTTTTAGACTCAACTGCGGTTGTTTCTTTTCTTTCTTACTCATGACTTCACCTCTATTTATTGGCACAACAGACAACCACACAGCATTTTCTGAGCTGGTGGCTGCGAGTGATGAACAATTTCAGTAATCACAAAGCAGCGTCGCTGATTAAAAATTTCCACTTCGAGCGCATCATTTTTAGCTCGACCTAACAGTCGAGATCCCAAATAAGAATCGACCGCGAGCATACCTGTCATCGGCTGCCCCTTGCGCGAGCTGACTAACGTCATGCGATATTGATAGGCGCGTTCAACATCCACTAAGCGAACCGTGTCCCCAACCGCAATACGAGTTCGGTTACGGCAATGGGCTTGTTGCTCGCAGGTTTCAAATAGCGATAACAACCTTAGTGGTGATTGATAGGTTAAAAAGCGACTGGTTAACCACCAAGTTCGCAGCGCCAAGCAGTACGCTGAGAACCAGCGTTCAAACATGATTATTTCCTTCTTAATGCCTTGTCTTACAAATAAATTCAGTGCATTGAACCGGAAGTGCATCACTTCCGGCTTAGTTCAGGAAAGTCATCACCATTTTCTTAGTCTCCTTAATCATCAGCTCTTCAGCACTATAGCGAGCAGAAAAAAGAAAGCAAAAGCGCTCAAGCGAACAAAATGGCGAGAAAAAAAGAAAACAGATATAAAATGGCAGGCTTGATCGGGTTGTTGGCAGTTAGTACCAGAAAAACATCCGCTTTAGCAGAAAGTGGCGATTTTAGCTGGTGGTACAACAAAAAAAGCAGCGATTTCTCGCTGCTTTTTACGATCACGAACAGTGTCGTTATACGTCTAGGTTCGCTACTTTCAGTGCGTTCTCTTCGATGAAGTTACGACGAGGTTCTACTTGGTCACCCATTAGCGTAGTGAACAGTTGATCTGCACCTACCGCATCTTCAATCGTTACCTGCATCATACGACGAGTTTCTGGGTCCATGGTGGTTTCCCAAAGTTGGTCTGGGTTCATCTCACCTAGACCTTTGTAGCGCTGACGGCTTAAGCCACGCATTGACTCTTTCACTAACCAGTCAAGCGCTTCTGCAAAGTTTGCCACTGGCATAGTACGCTCACCACGTTTGATGTACGCGCCTTCTTCCAGAAGTCCATCAAGTGCTTCTGATAGATCAGCCAACTTGCCGTACTCTTTCGAGTTTAGGAAGTCGATGCTAATTGCATGTTCGTGCGTCACGCCGTGAGTACGAACCACAATCTTAGGCAAGTTTAAGCCTAGCTCTTCGTGCTGCTCAACTTCGTAGCTGTACTGGCTTGCCCCCACTTCTTTCGCATTCAGCTGTTCAATAAGCTGCTTCGTCCAAGCTTCCACAACTGATGCGTCATGGCATTGCTCTGGCGTTAGGCGAGGAGTGTAAATCAACTCGTTTACCAAAGCACTTGGGTAGCGACGGCTCATACGTTCCGCCAGTTTAATACCCGCATTGTACTGTTGAACAAGCTTCTCTAGTGCTTCACCAGCCAGTGCAGGTGCTTCTGCGTTTACGTGTAGCGATGCATTATCCAGAGCTAATGATACTTGGTATTGGTTCATCGCTTCTTCATCTTTGATGTACTGCTCTTGTTTGCCTTTTTTCACTTTGTATAGTGGTGGCTGAGCGATGTACACGTAACCACGCTCGATAAGCTCTGGCATTTGACGGTAGAAGAAGGTCAACAGTAGCGTACGGATGTGCGAACCATCGACATCGGCATCGGTCATGATGATGATGTTGTGGTAACGAAGCTTGTCCGGGTTGTACTCGTCACGACCGATACCACAACCTAGTGCGGTGATCAGTGTTGCTACTTCTTGAGAAGATAGCATCTTGTCGAAACGTGCTTTTTCTACGTTAAGAATCTTACCTTTTAGCGGTAGGATTGCTTGGTTCTTACGGTTACGGCCTTGTTTTGCGGAGCCGCCTGCCGAATCACCCTCCACTATGTATAGTTCAGAGAGTGCCGGATCTTTTTCCTGACAGTCTGCAAGTTTACCTGGAAGGCCAGCTAGGTCTAGCGCACCTTTACGGCGCGTCATTTCACGAGCTTTACGCGCTGCTTCACGAGCACGTGCTGCATCGATGATTTTCGAACAAACCATCTTCGCTTCTGTCGGGTTCTCAATCAGGAACTCAGACAGTTTTTCACCCATTGCAGACTCAACAGCTGATTTCACTTCAGAAGAAACCAGTTTGTCTTTTGTTTGGCTTGAGAACTTAGGATCAGGCACTTTCACCGAAACAACCGCAGTTAGACCTTCACGCGCATCGTCGCCTGAAGTCGCTGTTTTCGCTTTCTTCGAGAAACCTTCTTTATCCATAAAGCTGTTCAATGTACGTGTTAGCGCAGCACGGAAACCAGCAAGGTGAGTACCACCATCACGCTGTGGGATATTGTTGGTAAAGCAGAAGATGTTCTCTTGGAAACCATCGTTCCATTGCATCGCCACTTCAACTGAAATGCCGTCTTCACGCTCAGAGTTAAAGTGGAAGATTTTTTCGATGATTGGCGTTTTGTTGGTGTTTAGGTGATCAACGAACGCTTGAATACCACCTTCATACATGAAGTGATCATGTTTGTCCGCTTCACGTTCATCAACCAATTTGATCGACACACCAGAGTTCAGGAATGACAGTTCACGCAGGCGCTTCGCCAGAATGTCATAGTGGAACTCTGTGTTAGAGAACGTCTCGGCACTTGGCCAGAAACGAATTTGTGTACCGGTTTTATCCGTATCACCCACAACGGCTAGTGGCGCTTGAGGCTCACCATGGCGGTAGGTTTGCGTATGGATATGGCCACCACGATGAATCGTTAGCTCAACTTTCTCTGATAGTGCGTTTACTACTGAAACACCTACCCCGTGAAGACCACCCGATACTTTGTATGAGTTATCGTCGAACTTACCACCCGCGTGAAGAACCGTCATGATTACTTCTGCTGCAGAGACATTTTCCTCTGAGTGGATTTCTGTTGGAATGCCACGACCATCATCGCTAACGGAAACCGAGTTATCCTCATGAATTGTCACAACGATGTCTTTACAGTGACCTGCCAACGCTTCATCAATTGAGTTATCCACCACCTCGAAAACCATGTGGTGAAGGCCGGTGCCGTCGTCCGTATCGCCGATGTACATTCCTGGACGCTTACGTACCGCATCCAGACCCTTCAGTACCTTAATACTCGATGAATCGTAATTTTCAGACATGAGTTTCTCTCTTCTAGTTTGACTCTATCCTGCCATGTTCCACATGAAACAATTTACCGTTATCGTCCAACATATCGGCGATTTGGCTTTCAGTGATAGAGCTTACAAATACTTGTGCGCCCGTCTCTTTTAAGCAGTCAGCAAGACGCTTGCGACGTTGGCTATCTAATTCCGACGCGAAGTCATCAATTAGGTAAATGCATTGTTTACCGGCCATCTCTGTCAGGTGTTGCCCTTGCGCTACACGCAATGCACACACCATGAGTTTTAATTGACCGCGTGACAGAACATCTTCAACGGGCGTTCCGTTCACTTTAATGCGCAAATCAGCTTTGTTTGGGCCACTAAAGGTGTATCCCAATGCCTGATCACGCTCAAAATTCTTTTCTAGTATCTCGTGGTATGGAGTGTCTTTATCCCAGCCACGATAATACTTCAATTGGATCTCAAATTCTGGCAAAAATGTCTGACAGATAGTTTCTGCGACGGTTTTCATCTGCTCGATGTAACTTGCTCGCCATTGGCTGATGTTTTCAGCCAACCCTGCCATTTCCTGATCCCAATAACTGAGCTCACGATAACTATTGGCGGTTTTCAACAACGCGTTGCGCTGCTTGTTCAGGCGCTTGAACCTTCCCCATGCTTGATAAAAAGCGGGCTCGGTATGAAACACGCCCCAATCAATAAACGCACGACGATGTTTAGGGCCATCTGTCAGTAAATCAAACCCTTCTGGGTGTATCAACTGCAGAGGCAGAACTTGTGCCAACTGCGCTAATTTTTGTCCAGATTGACCGCCTATTTTAACCTCTGTTGAGCCATCACGCTGCTTATTAATGCCGATAGGTAGCTCAAATTGATCCGAGTTCAAAAAACGACCATGAACAAACAGTTCGTCACACTCATTTTGTATCACTCGTCCGGTGAGAGAGCTCTTGAATGAGCGGCCATGCCCGAGCAGATAAACCGCTTCTAAGACACTGGTTTTACCGCTGCCGTTCGGCCCGATAAGAAAGTTAAAGCCTGCTGATAACTCAATATCACAGGCTTTAATGTTTCGAAACTGCTGAATGATGAGACGAGAAAGAGGCATTCAGTTGGCTTATAGACGAATTGGCATCACCACGTACATGGCACTGTCATCGTCGGCATTTTCAATCAACGCGCTGGCGTTAGCATCCGACATCGACACACGTACATTTTCACAACGCAACGTGTTCAGAACATCAAGCACATAGCTTACGTTAAAGCCGATTTCGATGGCGTCACCTTCAAAGGTTACATCAAGCATCTCTTCCGCTTCTTCTTGTTCTGGGTTATTCGCGGTTATGCGCATTTCAGTATCAGCCAGATTCACTCGCACGCCACGGAATTTTTCGTTGGAAAGAATCGCAGCACGAGAGAAGGCTTGGCGCAACTCGTCACAACTTGCTATTAGTGTCTTATTGGTGCTCTGAGGCAATACACGGCGGTAGTCAGGGAAACGACCATCAACCAACTTAGAGGTAAAAGTAAAGTTATTCACCTCAGCACGAACATTGGAGCTACCGATCTGAAGTACTACGGGCTGCTCTGGCGCATCCATCAACTTTACTAATTCTTGCACACCTTTGCGTGGCACGATGATTTGCTTCTGCGCAAAGTCCGCACCTAGCTGAGTTTGCGATACCGCCATACGGTGGCCGTCCGTCGCCACGCTGCGTAGCGTGGTGCCGTCAATTTCAAACAACATGCCGTTGAGGTAGTAACGAACGTCTTGATTCGCCATCGAGAACTGAGTTTTGTCGATCAGCGTACGTAAATCAGCTTGGCTCAGTGATACTTCCACTTCGCTTTGCCAGTCTTCAATATTAGGGAAATCGTTCGCAGGAAGCGTTGCCAACGAGAAACGGCTGCGACCAGAGCGAACTTGTACACGATCACCTTCTAATACAAATGTGATGATCGCATCGTCCGGTAAACCACGGCAGATATCGAGAAACTTACGCGAAGGAACGGTAATGCTGCCCGCTTCAAAATCACCTTCTAGCGTCACTTTGCTTACTAACTCTACTTCAAGATCGGTTGCCGTCATCGACAATACGTTCTCTTCTACTTTAAGAAGTAGGTTACCCAGGATTGGCAGGGTTGGTCGGCCACCTAAAGCGCCCGAAACCTGCTGTAGCGGTTTGATTAAATGACTACGTTCAATGGTAAATTTCATGCTTGGCTCTTTACGCTGTCAGCTCAATAAATGATTTGCTTAGAATACCGTTATTCTAACCGATTACGAAGACAGGGTGCGAATCAAGTTAGAGTAATCTTCTTTAATGTCGTGGCTCTCTTCACGCAGCTGCTCAATCTTGCGACAAGCATGAAGTACGGTCGTATGATCGCGGCCCCCAAACGCATCGCCAATTTCAGGCAAGCTATGGTTGGTTAGTTCTTTTGCTAACGCCATAGCCAGCTGACGAGGACGCGCTACAGAACGAGAACGACGCTTAGACAGCAAGTCCGCTACTTTAATCTTGTAGTATTCCGCCACTGTCTTTTGAATGTTATCGATTGTCACAAGCTTCTCTTGTAGAGCAAGCAGATCGCGCAGCGCTTCACGAACAAAATCAATCGTAATTGGACGGCCAGTAAAGTTCGCGTTCGCAATAACACGGTTCAGTGCACCTTCTAGCTCACGAACGTTCGAACGCAGACGCTTGGCAATGAAGAATGCCACTTCATCAGCAAGGTGGATTTGGTGATCTTCAGCTTTTTTCATCAAGATCGCCACACGCGTTTCAAGCTCAGGCGGCTCGATCGCAACAGTAAGACCCCAACCAAAGCGAGATTTAAGACGATCTTCAACGCCATTAATTTCTTTAGGATAACGGTCAGACGTTAGAATGATCTGCTGATTACCTTCCAATAGTGCGTTGAAGGTATGGAAGAATTCTTCTTGTGAACGTTCTTTATTAGCAAAGAATTGGATGTCATCGATAAGGAGCGCATCCACGCTGCGGTAGTAGCGTTTGAATTCTTCAATCGCATTGTTTTGCAGCGCTTTCACCATGTCTTGCACAAAACGTTCTGAGTGCATGTAGACCACTTTTGCGTTCGGGTTGTTATCCACAATCGCGTTACCCACCGCATGCAATAAGTGGGTTTTACCCAAACCCGTGCCGCCGTATAGGAATAGTGGGTTGTAAGCTGCACCTGGGTTATCCGATACCTGACGCGCCGCAGCCAAACCCAGTTGGTTCGACTTACCTTCAACAAAGTTATCGAACTTGTGTTTTGGGTTCATGTTTGAGCGGTGATTGATAGCCGCAATCGCTTGAGCGTCGTCATCCCAGGTTTTGTGTACTGGCTTACGCGCCTGTAATTGCGCAGGTGCAGATGACTCGGCAGCCACATCTGCAGGCGTACGTGTCGGCGCTGGTTTTGGTGCAGAGACAGGTCGGCTCCCCACTTCAAAACGTAAGTTAGGAATATCGCCACCGCAGTATTCCTGCAGTAAGCGAGTAATATTGTTCAGATACTTATCACGCACCCAGTCCAACACAAAGCGGTTTGGCGCGAATAGAGTGAGAGTATTGTCATTGAGCTCCGCTTGTAGCGGACGAACCCACATGCTGAATTCTGTAGCTGGTAGCTCTTCTTGAAGCTGCTGCAAACATTGCAGCCAAAGCGAAGATGACACGGTGCCCCCACTGAGTAATTGAATTATCGGAAAAGACTGGCAATTTTACCTGTTGATAACCAAGATCGCCAGCGATTGATCGACGATCCAGTGAATAAGATCCAAGTTATTCACAATTATTTCTGCAAACTTGATGAGATCAACACACCTTGCCCCAAATTTGCCCACACAACGATCCACAATTGGGCAAAACTCACAAGATCGAGCGATTGGTGATAAGTCTGTGTATTATTTTATTCCCAATGCTGATTTTGTCGATCATTTCGCTAGGTTCAGTTCGCATTTTCGTCACATTTAACATTCTTCTTCTATTATCTAATAACTCACAGGTCTAGGTTATTGCTCTTGGTTATTTATTTAATTGAGCTAACTAACAGTAGTATTTCCAACCATAAAATTATGGAGATGTATTATGAAAAACTGGATTAAGGTTGCCGTTGCAGCCATTGCACTGTCGGCAGCAACCGTACAAGCCGCTACTGAAGTCAAAGTTGGTATGTCAGGTCGCTACTTCCCGTTTACTTTTGTAAAGCAAGACAAGCTACAAGGCTTTGAAGTCGACATGTGGGATGAAATCGGTAAACGTAACGATTACAAAATCGAATACGTAACAGCCAACTTCTCTGGTTTATTTGGTCTTTTAGAAACTGGTCGTATCGATACGATCTCCAACCAAATCACCATGACTGATGAGCGTAAAGCTAAATACCTATTTGCTGACCCTTACGTTGTAGATGGCGCACAAATTACCGTGCGTAAAGGCAACGACAGCATCAAAGGTGTTGACGATCTTGCGGGCAAAACCGTTGCGGTGAACCTAGGCTCTAACTTTGAGCAACTGCTGCGTCAATACGACAAAGACGGCAAGATCAACATTAAAACGTACGACACAGGTATCGAACATGACGTGGCGCTCGGTCGTGCAGACGCGTTTGTAATGGATCGTCTTTCTGCGTTAGAGCTGATTAAGAAAACTGGCCTTCCTCTGGAATTGGCAGGCGAACCGTTTGAGACCATTCAAAACGCATGGCCTTTCGTTGACAACGAGAAAGGTCGTAAGCTGCAAGAAGAAGTAAACAAAGCACTGGCTGAGATGCGCGCAGATGGTACAGTAGAGAAAATTTCCGTGAAGTGGTTTGGCGCTGACATCACGAAATAAGAACTCTTTGTACTTTAGGCCGCAAAGTGGTATCACTCTCGGACTAAAATAAACTTACGTAAAGGTGGAACTTGTTTTCCACCTTTTCTTTTCTCTAGCCTTTAGGTAAGCCGTATGGGATTTGACTTTAATTACATGTTGGAACTGCTGCCGATATTGCTGAAATATCTTGGCACAACCATGGAAATGGCGACATGGGGATTGGTGTTTTCGCTGATTTTATCCGTCATTTTAGCCAATATTCGCGTATTTAAACTGCCAGTTCTGGATCAATTAAGCCAACTGTACATCAGCTTCTTCCGTGGCACCCCACTGTTGGTTCAGCTTTTCCTGCTTTATTACGGCTTACCGCAAATTTTTCCATTGATGGTCGGTATCGACGCCTTTTCAGCAGCGGTGATCGGTTTAACGCTGCACTTTGCCGCTTATATGGCGGAAAGTATTCGTGCCGCCATTATTGGCATTGATCGCAGCCAAATGGAAGCGAGCTTATCGGTCGGTATGACGACATCCCAAGCAATGCGCCGAGTGATTTTACCTCAAGCAACGCGTGTCGCACTGCCTTCATTGATGAACTATTTCATCGATATGATCAAGTCAACGTCTCTCGCTTTCACGCTTGGTGTGGCCGAAATCATGGCGAAAGCACAGATGGAAGCCTCATCAAGTTTCCGTTTCTTTGAAGCTTTCCTTGCGGTTGCTCTTATTTACTGGGGAGTGGTGGTGATTCTGACTCGCGTACAAATCTGGGCAGAAGCAAAACTGAATAAGGCGTACGTACGATGATCAAGTTAGAAAATATTCACAAACGTTTTGGTGAGACTGAAGTGCTGAAAGGCATCGACCTCGATATTAAGCAAGGTGAGATCATCGTGATTATCGGCTCAAGTGGCACGGGTAAATCAACCTTGCTGCGTACGGTGAACTTTCTAGAACAAGCAGATGAAGGTCGTATCACGATAGATGACATCTCCGTTGATACTCAAAAACACACTAAAGCCGAAGTATTAGCGCTGCGTCGTCGAACTGGCTTTGTGTTCCAAAACTATGCCCTGTTTGCCCACATGAATGCGCGCCAGAACATTGCCGAAGGTCTAGTGACCGTTCGAGGCTGGAAAAAAGCCGATGCTCTCAAACGAGCGCAACAAATTCTGGATGACATCGGTCTTGGGGATAAAGGCGATAGTTATCCAGCGGCATTGTCTGGCGGCCAACAACAACGTGTGGGTATCGGCCGAGCGATGGCGCTGCAACCAGAACTGCTGTTGTTTGACGAACCAACTTCTGCGCTGGATCCGGAATGGGTCGGTGAAGTTCTCTCATTAATGAAGAAGTTAGCTAATCAGCATCAAACCATGCTGGTGGTAACACACGAGATGCAATTTGCTAAAGAAGTCGCTGATAGAGTGATCTTCATGGCGGAAGGCAATATCGTTGAGCAAGGTTCTCCACAGGATATCTTCGATAATCCACAAGATCCTCGTTTGAAAAAATTCCTTAACCAAGTAGGAATAGAGTAACGATCAAGCATCAGGATCGATTGATCCTTGAGATTTTACTCACACTACGTATAATCGCCCGGCCGGAATTTCGTACTCATTGAGTCATTGACACATTATGTGAGTGTGATTACAATTCCGCCTCTTTGTTGAGAGGCGTCGGTTGTCCTTCTCTATATAAAGAGCTTCTTTATATAAGAAAGCAAATACCCACGCCGGGTTTAACAAGAACCTAAAACTACTGATCAGTAAAGGTAATTATCATGAAACGCACTTTTCAACCTACAGTTCTAAAGCGCAAGCGTACTCACGGCTTCCGTGCTCGCATGGCAACTAAGAACGGTCGTAAAGTTATCAACGCACGTCGTGCAAAAGGCCGTGCGCGCCTATCAAAATAATCGCTAGTTTATTTTGAACACGTACGCGTTTAATCGGGAGTTACGTTTGTTAACTCCCGAGCATTATCAAAACGTCTTCCAGCAAGCTCATCGAGCTGGCTCGCCTCATTTCACCATCATTGCTCGCAATAACAAACTTTCTCACCCACGATTAGGTTTAGCGGTTCCCAAAAAGCAAATCAAAACGGCTGTCGGTCGTAACCGATTTAAGCGTTTGGCTCGTGAAAGCTTTCGTAACAATCAACATCAGCTTCCAAACAAAGATTTTGTTGTGATTGCGAAGAAAAGCGCGCAAGATTTAAGCAATGAGGAAATTTTTAAGTTGTTTGATAAGCTATGGCAACGCCTGTCTCGCCCTTCACGTGGATAGCCATTGGGCTCGTTTATCTGTATCGCTGGTTTATCAGCCCTTTGATTGGTCCTCGTTGCCGGTTCACACCAACCTGTTCCACTTACGCGCTAGAAGCTTTGAGAGCTCACGGTTTTGTAAAAGGATGTTGGTTATCAGGCAAACGTCTATTAAAATGCCACCCTTTGAATGAAGGGGGGTATGACCCCGTTCCACCAGTCCAAAAACAAGACAGAGATAACTAACGATGGATTCTCAACGTAATATCCTGCTCATCGGTTTGGCCCTGGTTTCTTTTTTGCTGTTTCAACAATGGCAAGTTGCAAAGAATCCAGAACCTCAAGCAGTTGAACAGGCTCAATCAAGCAGCACTCTACCTGCACCATCTTTTGCTGATGAACTTGACCCAGTTCCTGGTCAACAGCAAGCTTCTGCAAAAACTATCACAGTAACGACTGATGTTTTAACTCTGTCGATCGACACCGTTGGTGGCGATGTGGTACATGCCAACCTTAACGAATACTCTGCTGAGTTAGATTCATCAGATTCCTTTGTTCTGCTTAAAGACGCTCAAGGTCACCAATTTATCGCTCAAAGCGGTCTAGTGGGTCCTCAAGGTATCGACTTGAGCAGCACAAATCGCCCTCACTACAACGTAAGTGCAGACAGCTTCACAATGGCTGACGGTCAAGATGAACTTCGCGTTCCGATGACATTCACTGCAAACGGCATCGAATACACCAAAACTTACATCTTTAAACGCGGCAGCTACGCGCTTAATGTTGAATACGATGTAGTGAACAACTCAGGCAACAACGCAACATTTGGTATGTACGCTCACCTACGTCAAAACCTAATGGACGATGGTGGTAGCATCACAATGCCTACTTACCGTGGTGGCGCATACTCAACAGAAGATACGCGTTACAAGAAGTACAGCTTTGATGATATGCAGGATCGCAACCTGTCTCTTAACCTAGCCGATGGCCAAGGTTGGGCAGCAATGATTCAGCACTACTTTGCCGCAGCTTGGATCCCACGTAACGAACCAGGTACTAACCTATACACTCGTGTAATTGGCAACCTCGGCGACATCGGCGTTCGTATGCCGAACAAAACTATCGCAACAGGCGATCAGGCTAAGTTTGAAGCAACACTTTGGGTTGGTCCAAAACTGCAAGATGAAATGGCAGAAGTGGCACCTAACCTAGACCTAGTAGTGGACTACGGCTGGTTATGGTTCATTGCGAAGCCTCTTCATATGTTGCTTTCATTCATCCAGAGCTTTGTTGGCAACTGGGGTGTGGCAATCATCTGTCTGACCTTCATCGTTCGTGGTGCAATGTACCCACTAACAAAAGCGCAATACACGTCTATGGCGAAAATGCGCATGCTACAGCCTAAGCTGCAAGCAATGCGTGAGCGTATCGGTGATGACCGTCAGCGCATGAGCCAAGAAATGATGGAACTGTACAAGAAAGAGAAAGTGAACCCACTAGGTGGCTGTTTACCTCTTATCCTACAGATGCCTATCTTCATCGCGCTTTACTGGGCACTAATGGAATCGGTTGAGCTACGTCACTCTCCATTCTTCGGTTGGATTCATGACCTTTCAGCGCAGGACCCTTACTACATCCTGCCTCTACTGATGGGTGCGTCAATGTTCCTAATCCAGAAGATGAGCCCGACAACAGTAACGGATCCAATGCAGCAGAAGATCATGACCTTTATGCCGGTTATGTTTACCTTCTTCTTCTTGTTCTTCCCATCAGGTCTCGTTCTGTACTGGTTGGTGTCGAACATCGTAACGCTTATCCAGCAAACTCTGATCTACAAAGGATTAGAGAAAAAAGGCTTACACAGCAAGTAACCTTTTAGGAAATGATTGAGAAAGGCGGCCAAAAGGTCGCCTTTTTGTTTTTGGCTGATTACAATTCAGCTAATTAATTGTGATGGCTCCCTAGGTATCTTCCCTATAGCCCAGCTCAAAAGGCAAAATTATGACTACAGATACGATTGTCGCTCAAGCGACCGCGCCTGGTCGTGGCGGTGTCGGTATTATTCGAGTTTCTGGCCCTAAAGCCAACCAAGTGGCGTTAGAAGTCACTGGCAAAACACTAAAGCCCCGCTACGCAGAGTACCTGCCGTTTAAGTCAGAAGATGGCACTGTGCTTGATCAGGGCATCGCACTGTACTTCCCTAACCCACACTCATTTACAGGTGAAGACGTACTTGAGCTGCAAGGCCATGGCGGCCCTGTCGTGATGGATATGCTGATAAAACGCATTCTAGGTATAGATGGTATTCGAGCTGCTCGCCCTGGTGAGTTCTCTGAACGCGCATTTCTGAACGATAAACTCGACTTAGCTCAAGCCGAAGCGATTGCAGACCTCATTGATGCCAGTTCTGAAGAAGCAGCAAAATCGGCGCTGCAATCCTTACAGGGCGCATTTTCAGGCCGCATTAATACCTTAGTTGAGTCGCTGATTCATTTGCGTATCTATGTTGAAGCAGCCATCGACTTCCCTGAAGAAGAGATCGACTTTTTGGCCGACGGTAAAGTGGCTGGTGACCTACAAGCCATCATCGACAACCTAGATGCGGTGCGCAAAGAAGCTAACCAAGGCGCTATTATGCGTGAAGGGATGAAAGTCGTGATTGCGGGTCGTCCAAATGCGGGCAAATCAAGCCTGCTGAACGCGCTATCGGGTAAAGAGTCTGCAATCGTAACCGACATCGCAGGAACTACGCGTGATGTACTGCGTGAGCATATCCATATTGATGGCATGCCTCTGCACATCATCGATACTGCAGGTTTGCGTGATGCTTCCGATGAAGTAGAGAAAATCGGTATCGAACGCGCGTGGGATGAAATAGCCCAAGCAGACCGCGTGTTGTTCATGGTGGATGGCACGACAACCGATGCCACCGATCCGAAAGATATCTGGCCAGATTTTGTGGATCGCCTACCAGACAACATTGGCATAACTGTGATCCGTAATAAAGCGGATCAAACGGGTGAAGATATGGGGATCTGCCACGTCAATAACCCTACTCTTATCCGTTTGTCAGCGAAGACTGGTGCAGGGGTTGAAGCTCTGCGCGATCATCTCAAGGAGTGTATGGGCTTCTCTGGCAACAGTGAAGGTGGGTTTATGGCTCGTCGTCGTCATCTCGATGCATTAGAACGTGCCGCACAGCACCTTCAAATAGGCCAGGAGCAGCTTGAAGGCTATATGGCAGGTGAAATATTGGCTGAAGAGCTACGCATCACCCAACAACATCTCAATGAGATTACCGGTGAGTTCAGTTCTGACGACTTACTGGGACGAATCTTCTCTTCATTCTGTATCGGGAAGTAAAGTGGGCAAATAACGGAAAACAACAGCAAGCAACGGTAGATAACACACTGATTTTATTAGATCGTCATTTGCCATTTGTTTCCATCTATTGCCGTTAATTGCCAATTCTAGTCCCCAGTTGGCCCCCAATGACATGATAAATGCCGTATTGGGGACCAATTGGGGGCTAAAATGAAAATTTCCATTGAAAAACGAACACTTAGAACCGATGGCACACGCTCACTACGCTTAGTTTATGACTATGGCTACACCACAAATACGCAAGGTGGACGCCAAAATAAACGTAAGCGCAGCTACGAAACCTTAGACCTGTACGTTCACGACAAACCTAAAACACCCACCCAGCGCCAACACAACAAAGAACATATGCTTCTCGCCGAAACCATTAAGAGTAAACGACTGGTTGAGTGGCAATCCCAAAAGCACGGTTTTGAGGATCGAACCAAGCGTTCAGCTAGCTTCATTGATTACTTTCAACGGCAAGTTGATATCAAAGAACAAACCACCTCAACTTCCAACCACTCGATATGGCTGTCAGCTCGTAAACACCTGCTGTTCTACTGCGGGAAACATGATCTTAGCTTTGATGAGCTGGATAAAGACTGGTTAGATGGGTTTAAGTATTACCTGACCAATGAAGCGAAAACCAAGAGTGATACCGCGTTATCTCGCAACACACAAAGCTCCTACTTCAATAAAGTTCGAGCGGCGATCAACGAAGCACATCGAGAAGGTATTATTCGTGATAACCCGCTTGCACAAGTGACCAGTATTAAAGCGAAAACGACTAAGCGGGTTTATTTAACACTGGATGAGGTCAACGCGTTAGCTCACACAGAATGTCGCTACCCTGTCCTTAAAAGTGCGTTTTTGTTCTCATGTGCAACGGGGATGCGTTGGTGCGATATCCACAGACTTACTTGGTCAGAAATAGAGACATTCAATAATCACAAACGAATTATCTTCGACCAGGTAAAACTCTCTCACGGCGATGCTAAGAGCCTTCAGTATTTAGACATCCCAAAGTCAGCAGAATCACTTTTGGGTAGCCCCAAAGCCTCTCACGAGCGCGTATTCAAGGGATTGAAATACTCTTCTTATATAAATGTAGAACTGCTTAGATGGGCTCTGGCTGCTGGAATAAGTAAGCACGTTACATTCCATGCTGGTCGTCATACCTTTGCTGTAATTCAGCTGAGCCGAGGAATCGATATATACGCTGTATCGAAACTGCTCGGCCACAGCGAACTCAAGACAACCGAGATCTACGCTGACATCATAGAGCAACGTAGGATGGAAGCCATGCTCACATTCCCCGATATTTTTGCTTCTTCTGGAAAAGATTCAGCGGCCTAAGGCCGCTGCTATGAAAGTATTACTTACGAGAAGTGGTGGCGACATAGTTTGCTGCCCTTTTTTCGATCTCATAGCGAGATGAAACTCGCATTTTCTCTACCCAATCCATGATTGCTTGACGCTCAAATCTGAGGTGTTTGCCAAGCTTAAAATAAGGGATCTCTGCCGAGCTCGTTAACTTATAAAGCTGGTTGGTTGATAAACCCAACAAGGCTGCACATTCATCAACGGTTAGAATGTCCTTTCCAAGCAGCTCCACCTTTTGTTGCTGCAAACGCTGCTCTAACACAACCCGTTCTACATGATCGATTTTTGCTAAAATGGACTGGAGAAGGACTTGTTCATTGCTTGTCATAACTCCCCCTCCATGCCACTGCTCTGGGAAATGTGGGAAAACTGGGAAACGGATTACGCATCGGCGGTCAGCTCCTCTAGTTCTTGGATAATTTGAGCTGGAGTAAAAGCAAAAAACCTTTCCAACTTACCGTTCACTTTTACTCGTAGTGTCCCCCTGGCTCCCTCGTTTGATTCAAACCAGCGTCGTTGAACCAAAGGAGTCAGCTGGCTGATGTATTGCTTGCGCAGCTGGAGATCACGAATAAACACATTTTTATGAATCAGCCACTGGATCTCATCTCCATCACGTCGGAAGTACCCCGTGTTTGATGATCTTCCGCTGGATATCTCACTTAACTGCTTTTCCCATTTGGCGAGAGCCCGCTTCAATGCTAAAAGCACTTCAAACTCTTCGTGATTTTGAGTGTGCCCTCTGGCTGCAATCCAGCGCTGAAAAATACTGTACACAGAGAATAAAGACTCTTCTTCGCTCCACGGTACGAGTTTGTGTCGAGAGGCCAGTGAGAGCGCAACGGCAACCAAGCAAAAGCGATGCAGCACCCTAAGAACTTGAGCTGACATACAGCTTTCTTTCCAGCGCTGCATCAACCTATCCGTTTCCGATCTTAACAACAGTTCCAGATCTGGCTGCTTTACTATCAAGCACATCCAAGCTGGAAATAACGAACCATAGTGCTTTTTCGTTGCCTCTTCCAAATGTTTGGCAAATTCGTGAGAGTCATTAAATCGGTGAATGCTAGAAAAACAGCCATATTTTTCCGTCAGCGGTATCTCAACTATTCTGACCAATTGGCCTGCGGCGGGTTTTTTGCCGATCTCTTCCAGCAAATCAATCAAACCAACCTCACCAGTGCTAAGTACAAGGGTTCGCCACTTTGCTTGTTTACCCAAAGCCCCTGTAATTAACATTCTTAACTTTCCATCGCCATTCACAATCTGGTAAGCCGCTGTATCCAAATTCTCACTTCTCGCCATGCCAATCTCATCGAGCGGCAACATGACATCGTTGTAATTGACTGATACAGATTCGATACCATTGTTCGTGCTATACCAAGTCTTCTTGTAAGAGTGGGAACCATAAACAGACGATCCAACGTAAATAGCACCAGACTTACCTTGGCTTGATGAACCCATTAAATGAAAGACTGAGCTTTCTCCTCCCGATGGTGCTAGTAGCGGTGCGGCAAGTGCGACTCCAACAGCAAATATCAAGGTTGGGTTTCCACTCAAAAGACAACCTATCTCCTGTTGCCAATTAGCTAGACTACCTTTGACTTGAAAATTACTATCAACAATTGCTCCCGCATAAAAATATGGCTCCTCGGATGCACCAAAAGTGGTTTCCGTCGTCACGAATACATCGTCATGCCAGCCTGTATTAAATGCACTGATGCCAGATGGCGCTTGTTTTATCTGTTGACGTACGTAGCGTAGTACAAGGCTCCAGTTGTACTTCTCATCTTCTAGCCAAAAGCCACGATCAAATAGCTCCTCACGAAGTGTGTTACTTGCGCTACCTAAAATTCGATTTGCAGGTACAACCAACCGGACAGGAACAAGATCCATATTCACAAACTCAATACAGGCACCGTAACCTGACTTTTTATCTTGCGCTCTAACTCGTGCTACGACAGAAAGCTCAGAGCTAATAGCCACCCAACCTTCTTCCTTGTCACAGTATTCCAGTGCGTTATTTTTGTTTCTATACATACACACCTCACCGTCACAGGCTCAAAAGCCACTTCTGCACATCTTCAAGACGAAACCTCACACTTCGTGCACCTGGTGATAAGTTCACTGGAGAAGGAAAGGAGCCATTTCTCACATAACGGCGAATGGTTGCCTGAGACAACTGAGTTAACTGACAAACTTCTTGATAGCTTAATAGCTGATTTGATTGTTTTTGTTCGGTCATAACTACTCCTGACAGTTAATGAATAATCAAGGAATAGTTTGCAGGGTGAGTAACGCAAAGGCGCGCGGTGCTCAGGCCCATTTTGGGCAACTAGAGCAGATAACTTGAAGCCAGAGCGCCCCTAGAGGGAAATTAAGATCAGATAATGATGCAGTAATGCGATTCGGCGCTGCTTCACCGTTAATCATCAAGCCACAAATCGCTATGCGTTAAGTCACCCGCTAATGCGTTAAGCTGCTCACCATGTTTAACGCATAGTGATTAGAGACTCACTTTCACATGTGAAAGTGTTTTTTTTATAATTACTGTCAAACATGTCTGATTGGTTGGGCGAACCCATTAACAATAAAGCTAAAATATCTATTTGGCTCTACAAACTGGAATCGCTACTAAAAAATGGACTTTCAATCATTTAAGCAACTTGTAAAACAAATTCATATCGGAAAACAACTCCCAGATGCGGTATACCTGCACAGAGATGCTATGAGTGAGATTCCACCTGAACTGAGAAAGTTCATACCAGCTGTAGCTCAGGCAGTGAACTTGCCGGATAATCAATGGAACCTCATCAAGCTGTTTAAAAAGGAATTCCGTTTATCGTTGTTGAACTACCCAACCTTTTATACCGACTCCTACCCAGCGTTAGAGCAAAGCCTGAATGTAGATTTGAGCAAACTTAGTCATAAAGTGACTTGTTATCGCTCTTCAGAAAACCCACCGATCCTGCATAGAAAAGAGACGATGATTCTGCCGAGCAGTGACCATTATGAGCTCTTCACAGCGCTGACTAAAGAAGGGGTGGAGGCAGGCCTATACGAGAACACCCGCACTATTGGCTTCAAACAGTCGTGGTTAAATTTGATCCAAAAAAAGGGATACCGGTTAGTCGATGGGAGGATACTGAAAGACGAACCAGATGCATTGAATGATGCTCAACAAGAGCCTGGAATAGATCGTCACAAAACCGCCATTGTACGCCATGAGCTATCAGGCCCAATGAAGACATTGGCGAAGCAAGGTTACTTAGATGGACGGTTTTCTATTTTCGATTACGGATGCGGCCGAGGGGACGACCTGAGAGAACTTGAAGCACACGGGCTCGATGTATTGGGCTGGGACCCGGTTTTTTCGCCTGATAACGATAAAGTCAATTCGGACATTGTGAACTTGGGGTTTGTCCTAAATGTTATCGAAGACCAAGATGAACGTCTTGAAGCACTATTGAGCGCTTGGGAGCTCGCCAACAAAATTCTGGTCGTCTCTGTCATGCTGGCTAATGATTCGTACATTGCGCAGTTTCAGCCCTATAAAGATGGGGTGATTACGACAAGAAATACATTCCAAAAATACTACGCACAATCAGAATTCAAAGGGTACCTAGAACGTTCTTTGCAAGAAGACGCGATTGCCGTTGCACCGGGCATCTTCTACATATTCAAAGATAAGCTAGAAGAACAACGTTACCTCCAAAGTAAGTACCAGCGGCACCATACTTGGCATCAACTGACATCGCCTCAGCCTATAGAGAGTAAAGATAAAGCCAAGTTGGCCATTAGCCAAAACAGCACTCTGTTTGATGATTTTTGGAACGTATGTCTGGAACTTGGCCGGGTACCGGCGAATGACGAATTTAACCGTTCTGAAGAAGTGAGAAGTCTAATTGGTTCTCATAAAAAAGTGTTTGGTTTACTGCAAGAAATGTTCGATACCAAAGAGTTCGAAAACGCAGAAAAGCGTCGCAAAGAAGACCTTTTGCTTTACTTTGCTATGGGGCTATTTGAAAAGAGAAAGCCTTACACGCAGCAACCAGAGTCACTCAAACGCGATATCAAAGCTCTATTTGATGATTATAAAACCGCACTTAACCTAGCTGCGGAGTTACTGTTTGCGATAGCCGATACAAGCTTAATCAATACGCAATGTGAAAAGGCCCACCAACAACTACCCGCAAGTTTATTGAATGAAGGGCATTCCATCATCCTACACCGAGACTATATTGATGATTTACCTTTGCTGCTACGTGTATACGTGGGGGCAGGTTTACAAATGTACGGGGAACTGGATGAAGAAATAGATCTTGTCAAAATCCATATCACGTCAGGTAAACTCACCTTAACCGCTTATGATAACTTCGAGCATTCCGTACCGTTTTTAGTTGAGCGCATAAAAATAAAAATGGCAGAACAAGATATCGACTTCTTTGATTATGTGAATGAAAAGCGTAGACCGCCTCTGTTAAACAAGCATCTTTACATGCCCCCCGAACACGAGAACTACAAAAAGCAACTGAGCTTTGATAAACGCTTAGCCACCTTATTAGATTTTGAACCAACCGAAGAAAGCCACATGGTTCGCGCTGAATTTGAGGTCTTGCTTGAAAAGCATAGCAAGGAAATCAAAGGCTTTACCTTAAGGGCACACTCGCTTTCGTAAAAAGAGTTTAAAAACCAAGCACCCCATAGAAATCTGATCCTGATACCTGTAGAATGCACGACTTGGTTTGTCATATCTACCAACAATAAAACATAACAAAAACACAATATCACAAACTCAAAGATTAACTTTGTCAAAAAATGACACACCATCTATATTAAATGTCATGGACAAATAACATAACCTTCGAGCCAACTATGCAAAATCAAGATTCCGGCTATTGCTACTCTTTTCCCGCTGTCAGAGGTATTCAAGCAGGTCGTCCGTTTTACATTGCGACATGCCCTCTTCGGATTATCCCTAAGATATTCAGCTACAACGAAGATGATGTCCCTCCAGAGTTGCGAGCTCAAAGAACGCTTAACAAAACTCGGATCCCTGAAATGGTGAAGTACTTGCTCGACAACCCGAAAGAGTATGTATTTTCGGCATTAACGGCTTCAGTTGGTGTCAATATTTCTTTTCACGATCATCAAGGTGCTCCGAATTTGGGAACACTTCAAATCCCTATGGACGCTCAAATTCTGATCAATGATGGTCAGCATAGGCGTAAAGCAATCGAAGAAGCTCTAAAAGAAAATCCCGATCTGGGCCAAGACAATATTCCTGTCTTGTTCTTTATCGATGAAGGGCTAGATAGAAGCCAACAAATGTTTGCTGATCTAAACAAGTATGCCGTCAAACCAAGTCCATCTCTGGGTACGCTTTACGACCACAGAGATGAAAGTTCAGAACTCGCTCGTGAATTAGCGACCAAAGTAAAACCATTCGTAGGTCTGACTGAAATGGAGAAATCCAGCATCAGCCCAAAATCAAATAAACTTTTCACATTAAGTAGCATCAAACAATCTACCCGAGCACTGTTGAGTAAAGGGCCAAAAGACGGCTTCAACGAAGACGAAAAAAAACTTGCTGCTGAGTTTTGGGCTGAAGTTACTCGCCATATAAAAGATTGGCAGATGGTAATAGACAAAGAAGTATCACCTGCACAACTAAGACAAGAGTACATTCATGCACATGGTGTTGGCTTACATGCCATTGGTGTTTTGGGTAAGCACCTCCTCTGCCAGGAGCCAAACAATTGGAAACAGAAACTGCAACAGTTGGCAAACGTAAACTGGTTAAAAACCAACCCAGAGTGGATTAAACGAAGCATGAACCACGGAAAATTGAGTAAGTCGACGACGAATATCCAACTTACCGCCAACGCATTAAAAATTGAACTTGGGTTACCGCTAACCCCTGAAGAAAAGGCTCTAGAGAAGCAGTTATCATGATACACGAGCTACAATTGGCAGAAGACCTAGCCGAGTACGAAGACTTTATCAATGCAGAAGACTTCGCTAATAACAAATTAAGCCACTATATTGCTGACGTTCAGCGTGTTTACTGTGCGGATAAACGTCCATGGGTAATTGGTTACAGTGGTGGTAAAGACTCATCAGCAGTTATGTCGTTGGTTTACTTGGCACTGCTTGGTTTGGAACCCAAAGACCGCCACAAGCCTGTCTTTGTTGTATCTTCAGACACACTAGTTGAAACACCTGTCGTCGTTAACCACATCAAAGACTCGTTAGCCGCTATAGAGAAAGGCGCAAAGCGCGATAACCTACCAATCACTTGCCATAAAGTCGTCCCTAAAGACAATCAAACGTTTTGGGCCAACTTGCTTGGTAAAGGCTACCCAGCGCCAACACGCTCTTTCCGTTGGTGTACAGAGCGAATGAAGATTGACCCTGTGAGTGACTTTATCAAGTCTAAAGTCTCACAGTTTGACGAAGTGATTGTTGTACTTGGCTCTCGTAGCCAAGAGAGTGCATCACGCGCGCAGGTCATCGCGAAACACAAAATTGACGGCTCACGATTAGCCCGCCATACAACACTTGCGAATGCGTTCATTTTTACTCCCATCGATACATGGGGTGTTGACGATGTATGGAAATTACTGCGTCTTTGTCATTTAGAAACGAAACAAACACCTTACGGGCCTAAAAACATTTGGATCGATAAATATGATCTTGAATGGGAAAACCCATGGGGCGGCAAAAATCTTGTGCTGTGGAACCTCTACAAAGACTCCTCTGGTCAAGGCGAATGTCCAATGGTCATTGATGAGACAACACCGTCTTGTGGTAACTCTCGCTTTGGTTGCTGGACATGTACTGTCGTAACCAAAGACCGTGCAATGGAAAGCCTTATCCAAAACGGTGAAGAGTGGATGGCTCCTCTTCTTGAGTTCCGCAATAAGTTATCCATGACAACCGACCCAGCGAACAAAGAAGAGTACCGAAACCATAAACGTCGCACAGGTAAAGTTAGCTACCAATACGCAAAAGAAGGCGAAGACATTGCAACAGAGCGTAAGCACGTCCCTGGACCTTACTGGCTCAAGTATCGTCGACAATGGTTGCGCGAGTTACTTGAGCTGGATAAGAAGTTTAAAGCTGAAGGAAGAGAGATTGAGCTGATCACAGTACCTGAACTTCATGCTATTCGCCAAGAGTGGATTCACGATCCAAATGAGCCAGATTGGGACGATTCTCTACCTAAAATTTTCAAAGAAGTTTACGGTTACGACCTTGATTGGGTATATGACGATAACGCAAGCTTTGGTAAAGATGACGCTCAACTTATCCATGAGCTTTGTGACAACTTTGATATTGCACCAGAGATGATCATGAAGCTTATCGAGCTAGAAGTCTCGATGGAAGGCTTAAGCCGTCGTAGTGGCATTTCCAATAAAATCGCATCGCTATTAAAAAGGGATTGGGGAAGCTTAGAAGAAATCAAACAAAAACATGCTTCACTACAGAGTAAAGCTGAGTTTGATATTCACCAAAAAGAGATCGAGCGCTACAACGACCAACTTGCAGAGCTAGATAAGCAGCTTCAAAAAGAGTTTTAAATACTGAAATGTTAATTACAAAACTAACTCTAAACAACTTTCGAGTGTTCCGTGGCGTACATGAAATCGACTTGCGCCCTGCTCCTGCTCGTCTGAGTAAAAATGGCCCTATTGAAGGAACCGAACGACCAATTATTCTGTTTGGTGGCCTTAACGGTGCTGGTAAAACGTCGATCCTAACCGCTGTACGTTTAGCTCTATTTGGGCGTCAATCTTTTAGCCAAGTCCTTTCCAATGGCGAATATGTTGAAGCTCTATCTGAGCTTATTCACAAGGGTGTAGGTCATGGTGGTGTGCAAGATAACGCATCGATTGAGCTTGAGTTTAAATACAGCCAAAACGGCGAAGAAAACACTTATAAAGTGATTCGCGGCTGGAAACGCGGTAAGAAAGATAGCCTGTGTCTTGAGAAAGATGGCATCCAAATACCAGAGCTCAACTACGAGCAGTGTCAGGGCTTCCTTAATGAACTGATCCCAACAGGCATTGCTGACCTGTTCTTCTTCGACGGCGAGAAAATCGCAGAGCTTGCGGAAGATGAGTCAGGCACGGTGCTAAAGACCGCAGTCCGTCGACTATTGGGCCTAGATGTTATCGCAAAGCTCAAGAGTGACTTAAATATATTCTTGAAGAAACAAGGTTCTAGCGCACTAAGCCAATCTTTAAAAGAGGAAATGGATTCTCTTGATGAGCAACGTATCAGCCACGAGCGCAATGCAGAGAAACTTCGTGGTGAAGCGGACATCGTTGATGCACAAATTGAGCTCGTATCACGTGATATCCTTAGCCTAGAGAATAAGCTATCTCAAAACGGCGGCGCTTGGGCTAAAACTCGAGAAGATGAGCAACAAAAAGTAGATAGCTTGCTTAAAGAGAAAGTAGAGCTTGAAAAGCAAATCCGCATGGAGATGGAGACAAGTCTTCCATTCGCACTAGCACCTAATGCAATGCAGCGCCTTCAAACTCAGATCAAGCAAGAACAACAGATTAAGAAGAAACAGAACTTTGGCAATGAACTGGACTCATTCTTAGAAACACTACGTTCAAAGTACCCAAGTTTTGATACCGAGATGGCTCAAAGTGCGATTGCTGATAGCTTTAAAGCACACGTGGGTGAATTTGATTCTGCTGAGCTGCTTTTAGATATCTCCGACCGTCAAGCGAATACGATTGACTATCAACTCTCAAATCTGGCTCGAGAATCTTTTTCACGTTTCGATGAAGCACGAGTGCGTCTTCAAAAAGTCGAAGAAGAGATCGACAACGCTTCAAACAATATCGCGCGAGCTCCTGAGCAAGAGCAGGTGCAAGAGCTTTTTGCGGACGTGCGCGCATTAGATAAGAAAAAAGAAAAGCTGATTATCGAATACCATGCTTTGCTTGAAGAAGCAAAACGCGAATTGCGCCAAGCACTAGAAACAGCCCGTCAAATTCAGAAGCTACACGATAAGAATAAAGATCAATCCAATAAAGATCAGAGTATTAGCAATGCCCAAAACTCAATCTTACTGCTAGAGAAATTTGGCGAACAGTTAACTAAAGCTCGCGTCAATCAGTTAGAAAACGAGTTCGTTCAGTCCTACAAAAAGCTTGCTCGTAAGGAAGATTTACAGCTCACAGCTTCAATCAACCCAGCAACATTCGATGTTGAGTTAGTTGATGAACACGGTATTAAGATCAACCGTAAGGCGATGTCTGCTGGTGAGAAGCAAATCTACGCGATCTCGATTCTAGAGGCTCTTGGCCGTACATCTGGTCGTAAACTGCCCATCATCATTGACACTCCGCTAGGCAGATTAGACTCACATCACCGTGACAAACTGGTAGAGAACTACTTCCCTACCGCTAGCCATCAAGTTGTGATTTTATCTACCGATACAGAGATCGATAGAAACTACACCAGCCTTATCCAAGACGATATTGCTCGTACTTATGAGATCTGTTTCGACGGTACAACTAAGTCTTCAACCTTGAAGGAAGGTTACTTCTGGAGAGAAACAACTAAGGAGGCTGTGTAATGCTACCTAATCGTATGAACCTGACTCGTACTACTGAAGAGCAGCTTAAAAAGTTGAAGGGATATACTGGCATCACTCCAAACGTATCAGCTCGCATCGCTTTCTTCCGTTCTATTGAAAGTGACTTTAGATACCAAGGCCAAGAAGCTAAATTGGATGGCTCACTTGTACTAGATAAGTACACGTGGCTAGGTGAAACTGGTGATGTGACGGAACTTATACTGAAAATGTACTACCCAGGGCTTGATAGTAAAGAGTATCAACAAGCTTGGGCTGCGCATATTGAAGATGGAATAGCTAGTATTAGAAACTTTAAATCTTGCAGCGAGATATCAAGAGCCATTTAGATATACACCCTAAATTATCCCCTGAAAGTGTCATTTAAGACACTTACAGGGGTTGTAAATAGAGATTATGCTTTATTTAAAAGCAGCCGCCCTAATTATCTCTTCATCCAAACCTTCAGGTTTAATTAGAGCTAACCTGAGTCTAAACACATCCAGCAACCTTTTTTTAGTCGCTGTTCTTGGACTAAAGTATGGCTTTGTTGCGTAATTCAGACGAGAAACCAAACCTCCTAAAGTTGAGCGACTTTTATACAATATACTGAGTTTCAGGCATACCAAGCCCTGTAAGTTTGTTCAGTGCTTTGATCATGGCGTAAGTCTCGCCAACCTGAGCGTTGTAATTTCTTAGACTTCATTTCCCACCTAGCAACTGTTTTACTCGGTACATTGCGGTCTCTGACAGAGAGCGCTTATGATAGCCATACCGCTTTTTCCACTTCTTGTTGGAGCCGTAGAGCTTCTGGCAACCTACCGCTAAGTTACGAGGGTGCCCTTGTTCCCAGAAGGCTGCTCCTTCTCTTGGCGGGATGAGCGGAACAGCTCGCTTGATCCGTATGGCATCATGGCAATTCCTTGTGTCATAAGCGCCATCGCCTGATATCTCAATGATTTTACGACGTGTTTGCTTGAGTAAGTTGGGGAGCACTTCGGCATCAGTGACGTTAGATAAGCTCAGCTCTGCTGCGACTATTTCGTGGGTGCTTGTATCTACCGCGATATGCAGCTTACGCCAGACTCTTCGCTTCCCATCAGTTCCATGCTTCTTGACCTTCCATTCACCTTCGCCATAAACCTTGAGGCCAGTGGCATCAATGGCCAGATGTTGTATTGCTCCTCTGGTTTTGGTTTTAAATGAAACTTCAACTTCCTTAGCTCGGCGGCTTATACAGGTGTAGTGCGGGCAAACAAGCGGGATGTTAGCCAGCTTAAATACGGAGTCTAGAAAACCTTGCAGCGCTCTCAAGGGCATAGAGAAAACGCGTTTCACCATCAGTGCAGTAGTAATGGCTAAGTCGCTGAATCGGCGAGGTCTACCACGCTTGCCTTGTTTGTTTTGCTTCCACTCAGCTATCGCTTCCTCATCAATCCAAAAGGTCAGAGAACCACGGTTGATTAAGGATTTATTGTACTGCTTCCAGTTAGTTGTTTTGTAACGAGGTTTAGGCATGAGGCTACGACGATTGATGGGCGTAGCCGCTCAGATCGTAGTTTCTTGATTTAGTTCCATCGAATTACGCAACAAAGCCATACAAAACTGTTACTTTGAGCCATAATACTCTTAGTCAAAGAGGTTTTTGCTCGTAGTAAGAGGCGAAATTGGCCAATGCAACGGAGATTGCAACCAGTAAGATAACGGACAATAATAAGGTCCTTTTAATGCCATGTTTTTCATTATTTTTTCCATCTCAGATGGTGATTTATGGCAGTACTAACTGGGTATTTTTTATATTAGGAGAGTTTTATATCCAATGGAAATGACCTAAATCATTTTCTTGGAAAAAGAGAAGCACTCACATTATCTGAGTGCTTAGCTTCTCACGACATCTAGTGAATTTTTATAACCAACAATGGAGAGAAAATGAGTAGCGATAACGGTGGTGTTCCCCACCCTAGTGGCAAAGCAAACCCAATCGATACAGATTATACCGTTGGTCAGGACAACGTCGTTCTTTCCGCCGGTCCGTTTGGCCTGGACATTCATAACCGGGTTTTCGCCGTCTCAGGCTTAGCGATTGTCATCTTTGTATTTGCAACCCTAATCTTTCGCGAACAAGTCGAACCCCTGTTTCTTCACTTAAGATCTTGGCTCACCTCAAGTCTTGATTGGTTCTTCTTGTTATCAGGTAACATTTTTGTTGTCGTCTGTCTCGGACTGGCCATATCACCGTTAGGCCGGGTCAGAATCGGCGGTACCGATGCCACTCCGGATTATTCCTATTCAGGATGGCTGGCGATGTTATTTGCGGCCGGCATGGGGATTGGCCTGGTCTTCTTTGGCGTTTCTGAACCCATGACCCATTTCACTACCGCGCTGGGCGGCACCACACTGGAAAATGGTGTGCGTACCGACTGGGCACCACTGGGTGGTGCGATGGGTGATACCGAAGCCGCACGTTCGCTCGGTATGGCAGCGACGATTTACCATTGGGCACTTCACCCTTGGGCAATATACGCATTGCTGGCTCTGGGACTGGCTATTTTCTCGTTCAACAAAGGGTTACCACTGACTATGCGTTCAGTGTTCTATCCGCTGTTTGGCGAACGAGTCTGGGGCTGGACTGGTCATATCATCGATATTCTGGCAATTGTGGCGACGGTCTTCGGTCTGGCGACATCTCTGGGCTACGGCGCGTCTCAGGCTGCGACCGGGTTAAACTTCCTGTTTGATATCCCATTGACTGACACCACGCAAATTATTCTGATCATTGTGATCACTGCATTTGCACTGCTGTCTGTACTGGCTGGCCTTGATGGCGGCGTAAAACGCCTGTCAGAAATGAACATGCTGCTGGCTGCACTGCTGCTGTTTTTCGTGGTAGTCATCGGTCCGACAGCCGCGATTCTGCTCGGATTTTTCGATAATATCGGTGCTTATCTGACCAACTTCCCTGCACTGTCGATGCCATTTGGCCGTGAAGATGTGAACTATTCTCAAGGCTGGACATCGTTCTACTGGGCGTGGTGGATTTCATGGTCACCATTCGTCGGTATGTTCATTGCTCGTGTATCACGTGGCCGAACCGTACGCGAGTTTATCGTCTGTGTGCTGATTGTTCCGTCAACCGTGTGTGTGTTCTGGATGACGGCGTTCGGTGGTACCGCGATCAGTCAATACGTCAACGATGGTTATAAAGCCGTGATGGACGCAGACCTGCCATTGAAACTGTTCGAAATGCTTGAAGTTATGCCTCTGCATGAAATTACATCATTCATCGGTATCGTACTGGTCGTTGTGTTCTTTATCACATCATCGGATTCAGGTTCGCTGGTTATCGATACCATTGCTGCCGGCGGTAAAGTGGATGCACCGACACCACAGCGCGTGTTCTGGTGTACCTTCGAAGGCTTAGTAGCGATAGCATTGCTGCTGGGTGGTGGTTTGGCTGCGGCGCAGGCGATGGCGGTAACAACCGGCTTCCCGTTCACTATCGTCTTGTTGATAGCGACAATATCGCTGATTAAAGGCCTGATGAGTGAACCGCGGGTTAAGAAAGCCAAATAACGGTTTACTTTAAAAGACAATGGGCAGGCTCCGTGTCCGAGTTTGTGTAACGGAGCCACTCATTGACAAAGTGACTATTCAGTCTCTCGTCATCAATATGTAAACACATTTCAGGACGAGACACTGATACGAAAAAGCCTCGCAGTGATAACTGCGAGGCTTTTTTATGTAGCATTAAACGCTAATGGCTGAGCATCAGGCCTTGTTCTGACCCAGCAATTCCTGCGCTTGAGGCTGAGTCATCGTAATGTGCAGATCACGTTGCGGGAACGGAATGGTCATACCCGCTTCCTCAATCTTACCTTTCACCTGACGCTGAATGCTCCAGTAGGTTTCCCAGTATTTATCCGTGGTACACCAGGCGCGTAGTTGCAGATTCACTGAGCTGTCCGCCAGCATCTGAACCATCACCTGCGGTTTCGGATCCAGCATGACTGCTTCATGGCTGAGCGCTAAATCCTGAAGCACTTTCAGGCCGGTTTCAATTGAATCCTCGTAAGAGATACCTACCACGATTTCCATACGACGACGGCCGTTACGGCTGAAGTTACGAATGGTTGCGTTCCAGACGGTGCGATTCGGGCTGGAAATATACAGGCCGTCACCGGTTTCAAATACTGAGGTGAACAAACCAATATCTTTTACCGTACCGCTGTAACCGGCAAACTCAACGAATTCACCTTTTTTTATCGGTTTCAGGAACAAAATCATAATCCCCGCAGCAATATTGCTCAGGGTATCTTTTAATGCCAGGCCAATCGCCAAACCGGCCGCACCGACTAAGGCAACCAAACTGGTGGTATTGACACCAAACAGGTCGAGAATAATGACCAGAGCGAGAATGTAGACAATATAACCACCGACTTTAGACATCAGAGACGCGACAATCTCATCACCATTGCTCACTTTCATAATGGCTTTCTGAATACCGGCACGCATCAGTTTTGATGCGATAGAAGCAATCACTAAAATAAGCAGGGTTAAAATTGAGTTCTGGATGATATCCAGAATCAACGCCTGATGTGTCTCGTAAAAGCTGACGAGTAACTCCATTTTTATCTCCGTAACGGGTTATGGATGTTGTAAAACGGTACCCGGATATCTCAACCAGGCACCAGCATTAAGCAGCGCTAACCAACACTGCCTTGAATCAAGTAAATGTTATAACTTAAATAACACAGAACGAACACTCCCCCTTCCAGGCGGGAAATAGTTTTTGCTTTACCAATTTTTACCGCAGTGAAGAGCAGCAAGGCCGTACAGAACAGGACCGATGACCAGTCACGCCAGAAAATTTCCGCTCCAACATCGGAAATCGGCTCAATGGCACCGGCAATACCGACCACGGCCAGCGAATTAAACATGTTTGAGCCTACCACGTTACCGACAGCCAAGTCATGCTCACCTTTACGCGCTGCCGCAAGCGATGCCGCCAGTTCCGGCAATGAAGTCCCCAGAGCGACAATCGTCAGACCAATCGTCAGTTCACTGACACCCAGTTCCTGAGCAATATTGACCGCTCCCCACACTAAAATGCGAGAGCTCGCGACCAGCAACACCAAACCGGTAACGAGCCAGAAAATAGCGCGGGATAAGGTCATAGATTGCGGCATCACCTGTTGTTCTACTTCAGGCGGTAGCTGGCTTTTCCGTGGCATTCGTTCACTGGATGAGCAACAACAGAAGTTTATTACGCGTGTTCCAATGACCATTAAATCAGCCAAAGAGGCCTTAATGAACCTTGAGCCAGAGCAGCTGAGCCATATCGGCAATGGCTACTCGGGTTGTTGGGTTGACGCTGATTATGGCTCGGTATCTCAGAAGTGGCTGTTGATTCATAGTGAACAAGCAACCAAGCGAGAACAGGTAACGTTTTATAAGAACTTAGACAAAAATATCACCAAAGAGCTGAAAGCGCTGGGACAACTAAAGAAAAAGCAGTTTGCTTGCGCAGTGGATGCCGAGCAAGCAATGAGCGACTTCGCCAACCAGTGTCATTTGCTTGGCTTCGCGCAATCAACCATCGTTAAAGAGCCAATTTATTCAGGTCGTGGTCGGCCGAAGAAAGATGAAAAGCCGACGGGATACCACTATTTGATAGATGCTACGCCTTATACCGATCTAGAAAAGGTGAAACTGGCCAAGCTTAAAGTAGGTATGTTTATTCTCGCCACCAACTATACTGACAACACCGACCTAACAATGGTTGCATTGCTTGAACATTACAAGTCTCAGCAAAAGGTCGAACGCGGCTTTCGCTTTTTGAAAAGCCCTGAGTTCTTAACATCATCAATTTTCCTGAAGAAACCTCAGCGAATCGAGGCACTACTGATGATCATGACGCTGAGCCTACTCGTCTACGCAAGCTTAGAGCACAAAATCCGAGAGAGTCTCACTAAGACCGAGGAATTCTTTCCTAGCATGGTAAAGAACAAGACGACAACTAAACCGACGGCACGTTGGGTATTCTTAAAATTCGAAGGTATCGACACACTCGAATTTGGCGGCCAAAGCTTCATAACGGGTGTTCAAGAGCATCAGACTCGGCTGCTTAAGCTTCTTGGTGTTCTGTATGAAGCAGTTTATTCCTAAATTGGCTGCGGAATCTCGGTTATAGACAAAACAAAATCGACTCATCAATTATTCACCTTTAAACACTTCACTCACATGCCATTCAACCATGCTGTCAGCTGGATAATGATATGACTCTCTAGGTAAACGAATAGCCTTACCATCAAAATCCCAAATTAACCTTTCCACCAACTCTCCACCTGTAACAGCAGGAGAAACGTTGACTTTGAAATGGCTATCTAAGGTTATAGCTCCACGATCAAATGCTTTATGGTGAATGCTGCAAAGCGCAATACCATTTGAAATATCACAGGGACCAAAATACTGCTTCCATTTTATGTGAGCAGCTTCAACACCAACAGTGACGTTATCCATCGCTAAATCAAAACCACATACTGCACACTTATAGTTGTATGCGCGAAGCACTTTCCTACGAAACTCTGGGTCTCTCGACTTGGTCGAGGTGTTCACCTCAAAGCCAAATCGCACAAACAGCTCTTCTTGCAGAGTCTCAGGGAAATTATCCTGAATGATCTTTGATGCAATATCATCAATAAGCTTTGGGTTTGCGAGAATTGTCCGAAATGACTCTTCATCAAACCCTGCCATCACATTGTATTTAATCAGCTCAGATTTCTTGGGGTCAGTGTTACTCTTCCTTGGAATGCACTCTTCACCGTTGATGAGCTCCCAGAAGGGCTCTTTTTCATTGGCTAAACGCCAAAATGGGTACTCAGGATGATAGGCCTTCCTGGTTGGGCCGTATTGCACCAGCAAGTCTCTGACTTGCTGGTCTACCTCATCCTCAAACCGAAAGAGACGCTGATGCCCCTGCTTGTACTCAGACAGTGCATATAACAACATCAAAGGCTTATGAGGGGCCCTTTGGTCCCCTCGCCGCCAGCGCGAAATTAACTGAATTTTTTCAGAAAGCTCCATCGACTTACCTCGTTTCAAGCTTCAGGGCGGTTCTGGCGGGATGACATGGAAGAAACCTTCACTTTCTTCACACTCATCTTCAGCTGCCCTTTGTCCAAATGGTAACCAACTGATAAACATTGCCCTTTTGATAGGTCCCCGAGTTGCTTTTCCCACTCAGCCTGCTTTGTTCCTGGCATGCTCAGTTCAAGAATTTTCGCGTACGTCTTTGTCTCTGTTTTAGCTGGAGCAAAAAACAGCTTGTGAGACGCTTGGAACAAGCGATCTTGCTCATCTTTGCGTAGCATACTTAGCGTTTGAGTCGCCAGAATCAGAGATACCCCAAACTTGCGCCCTTCCGTGAGCATTTTTCCTAACGGGCTCTCAAGACGATGATCAAGGTTTTGCACTTCATCTAACACGATAGGTAGCGGGTTTTCCTTACTACCGTAACTACATGCGTAGGAGTATAGATCCCAAAGCAAAAACTCAGTACAAAGCATTGAAATATCGTGGTTAAGCGACGCGAGCTGCATGATTGTTGAACTATGTTCTTTACTCTCAAACACCTCACTCCAACTTTTATCACTGTCAGATGAGAAGAGATTGGACTTAACGAGAGGTGCAAGTTTACTGGCTAGCGCGGGACCTGCGGTTTCTTCTTCGTTTAAATCATCCAGCATGTTCTGCAAGCTGTAAGCACTGCCATACCGCTGGACACCAAACTCAATCACTTCATTAAGCACTGCGATCTGTCGCTCGCCAATTGTTGAATAAACCTTGTTGAACACAGAGGCGACGCGTCCCGCTACTGTATGAGGCTTTTCTTCGATTAAAATCCCGCCAAAATCCTGAGTTTGAGCTCTGAATGGCGACATGCCGAATGGCTCATTACAGAGGATGTTAGACTTAGGGTTCAATCTTTCAATGAACTCCGGCTCAAGGTGATTCGGCAAGAAGCCGTTTGTATAATCAATCACCAGCGATCGAATTTGAGCATCGGCCAAGCTCATTAACAAACCTTGGATACAGTAGGTTTTACCCTGCCCTGAGCTACCAAAAATGATCAGGTGGCGGTTTGCTAGATCTTTATGCCCGTACTCCCAGAACACTTTTTCGCCGGTAAGTGTATTCTGACCAATCTCCACTCGGCATTCGCTCGCATAATCTGGGGTTGACTCTGCAGCTAACTTTGACGGAACCTCAGTTTGGAGGTTCGGTTTTAAATTCTCTGGCTTGTCGACCATAACGTCTAATGGGACGAGTGACTCTTCTTTTTTCAACGCTGTCTGCTCCACCAACATATACTCAGCTGGCACATGGCAGATCTGCGCGATGTCCTTTTCATTCATTAGCACTTGAAGCGGGTGTTGCACCAGTGAAGGCAGCAAAGATATCGGAAGGTCAACCTTCAACACGCCATCTTGCATGTTGTAGCCAGGCTCGAAGCAGCTTCCGCTTTCAAGATGGCTAACCACTAGACCTGCCGGGTAGTTCTCAAGCTCTGCGATTGTGTAGTTGCCGCGCAGCCACTCTTCTTTCTCTGCAAGCAGGGCTTCGAAATAGTCATTGCTGAATACGTTGTAGAGACGGTATTTGTCGATTTGCATCAACACCTGGCGGATAAACAAGCCTCGGTATAGCTTCGACGCCAGTGTCTCGTCGCTCAAAAGCTCTGTTAGATAGCGGCGAAGCTCATTCGCTTGCTGTACTGCTTTTTTGTAGTCTGGCGTGGAGCCAGCTTTCACTTCGACAGGAAGCAGATAAAGGTTGCCCTCTTTAAAGCCCACCAGCAATACATCATCTGAAATCGCGCCTTTTTTATATCCCTGCACATTGCGTGAGAAATCACTGTCCGTCATTTTCAGGCCGATGTTGCCTGATACGCGGATCATCTCACCGACAGATAGCGGCACCCAGGTGATATCAGATTTATGCACAAGACAGGTCGCAAACTTATAGGCACCGATAATGCCAGTGCGCTCTTTGCGAATGGTGTCGTTGCAGGTCATCATCTTCAGCAGCCAATCACCGTTAAAGGCATTGAACTCGTTGATTTGACCACCGCCACTTTGCGCCACCACCCTTTCGAACAATCCGCGCTGTGCGGTTACCGTAATGGCATCGTAACTGGCAGAGCTGGTGTACTGATCGGAATAATGGATAAGCACAACATCTTGATTGGCGTGGAAGAAGTCCAGCGTCACCTTAGGGTCGATGATGGTGGTCCAAATCGAGCTGTCATAAGAGCGATCTAGCAGCGATTTAAAGTCTTCATTGACCGCAAGCGCGGGAGCATTGGCACCCGTGTATTGCGTGCTTGGCTTTAATGCTGGCTCCATTAACGAACCAACATACTTCGCCATTTCCAGGTGCGGTTGGTTACGGTATTGAACGTTTTGCAAACCAAATGCAGTGAAGTACGATCCTTCATCACTTTTGGAGGCGTCGCCCGTTAGCAGGCCATCACACGCAATACCGCTCGGCATGTCGTCAACGCTCAAGGTCGTTAACTTCACGTTGTCGTTGTTTCTGAAAAATGACAGGTGCGAGTAAGCTTGCCCTTCGCGTTCGCTATGGGCATTGGTGAACTTGCTGTAAGTAAGGCGGGTACGAAGAATGTCGATAATGGTGTCGGCGTTTTCACGCACTTTTCCGCGGTCCAGCTCCAGCCAAGACTTTAACTCTTCGTAGTTCGACGTTTCTGCAAACTGATCAAAGGCGTTGAAAACCAAGGCATCATCGTACAGGTTGATATGGATTGACGCCGCTTTATCCAGGTTGTCTTTTACATAGTCGACCAAACCGAGGAATAGCTCTTCTGCACTCTCTTGATTGACTGCATTCACCAGCACACTCTTCTCTGAGCCGGTAAACAAGTGGCGAAACGCTTTCTGGAACTCGTTGATCTTCTCTTTAACTAGCTTGCGAACGAACTTCAGACAGCTTTTCTGGTGAGGGACGCTTTTTACCCAAAACCCGTTTTCAGTCACTTGCTGGTTGTAGGCAAACTCATGCTTTGGATGATAAACATACGGAAGCAATCCACTTGGCCCCAAGCGATTGAACGTAACTGTTGGCAAGTCAGCAAAGCTGTCATCTTTTTGCATTTCATTGCAAAGGTTTAAGTAGTACGCCAGCACCAGCGGGTGAAAAGGCGAGTAGTATTCTTCGCCATTCTCGCGAACCAAACCGATTTGCATCACAAACTTTTGCTCTTTGGTTAGCATGCCGCCAACTTTGATCGCATTAAAATAATCAAGGAATGCATCCACGGTCGCTTTCACGAGTGCGGTAAATTGAGGCCCCCACGACACTAGCGAAATCGTTGTCCTTCGGCTTGCTAGATAGTCAAACAGTGCTTGGTATGCAGAGTGGAGATTGTCATCAATAGACCTTAACTCTTCCAACGATATGCTGTTGGATTCAGCCAGATAGACTTGCTTTTGCTGAACGAAACGTTCTTCCCAACGAAGTAAGCTAATGCGCGGCTCCATAACGCGAAATTCGCTATTATCAATCGCGACAACATCTTTACTCGGGTAAAGCTCGCCAAACACGTCATCATCAAACAACTTATGGAAGCGCGATTGGTTAAGCAGCAGTGGGAAGGACAAGCTGCTTTCTACCGTCTCACCCTCTATGCGAAATGCCAGTGTGTTATCACCTGATTTCACCACAAAACCGATATCTTCTGACTCGTTAGCCAAAGATTCAAAATCGACAACACCAAATTCTGCGCGGTCAACCACTTCACCAACATCATCTAGGCTTCGGCTTACAGTTAGCGCAGGGTTGATAACCAGGCTGTTATCTTCTGTTTTCAAGGTAAGGCGTTTTTTCGAAGGCTCAACGACGAAAATGTTTTTAAATGCCTCGAAGTCAAACTCGCCTTTTCTGACGACCAAGCAACGGAAGTTATGATTTTCAGAGGTATTGTCACGCTTCAATGCTAGCGTGAAAAACAGAGGCTCATTGGCATAACTGGCCGCTAGAGTGGCGTTTGCTCCTTTACTGGTTAGGCGCGTACTGATGATCTCTTGCTTGCCTAGTGCATTCGCTGGCGAGACTTTAAACTGCTCTTTGCTTAAATCACTGGTGCCAGAAAAGCTCAGTTTAAGTTCAAACTCACTTTGTCCTTCCTCGAGGGCAATGATCAGGTGACGGTCACGCAAGCCCGCTTTGGTTTCTTTTGGGTAGCGACCAATTACTTGCGCATCATTGGTCTCTTCTTCACCTTCATGCTTAAGGTGCTGAATCTTGTTCTTTTTGATCTCTTCTCGATAAGTTTCAAACTCCACATCTTTCCAACCATCGTCAGAAAAATGTTCTTTGATAAACTTGCTGCTAAAGCCTTTCAGTCTTTCTTCGAGTTGCTGACCAAAGTGCTCGACTTCAAACGACAACTCTTGGTAAAGCGCGCGGTTCTCTTCCAGCCGTTGTTTGATCTGCTTTCGATTACCAGATAGCTCCGCGACAAAAGGATCATCGAACATCCCGAGTTCGCTAAAACAAAGCTCGCCATCTTCGACCGCTTTGTACAGCGATTCGAAGCCAAACATGGTAGCGCCATCTTCTAGGATCGCGTCAAACTGGTCATCCAGCAGGCAAAGTGATACATCTCGGGATTTGTCAGTTTGTTCAATAAAACCGCTAAGTGCGACTTTGATGTTCTCAGGGCTCCAAACTTGCCCAGGCTGCCCCAAGTCTTCCGCTGAGTTGATAAGGGTATCAAGGCGGCTGTTGTGAATGACCACCAGCGCACAGCCCTTCAGAGCACCTTCTTGGCTTGCGATTTCATCACGCAGGTGAGAAATATAGTTCTCGGTAAACCCGCTTTCTCCGTCTTCTTCGCCATGAAGCACAGGAACCACTTTGCAGCCTTGGACGCTCACGTAGCTCAACGCCACCTTGTTACTAACTATAATCTCACCGTCCTTACGACGGAGTAACGCATCAAACAAACGCTGGCTGTTACCGTGATCAGGTGAGTTAAACTGGTAGCGATAGCCTGCGCGTATGTTTCCTTCCGCATGCAGTAAAAACTGCTCAACCAGAAACGATTCAAATTGTTTTGCGCACATACACTGCATCTCCACTATCACTCATGCGTTCAACGTTACCAATTCGTTCATAGAACTTGATAAGCTCTTGCTCTGTCTGCTTATCAACAAATATTCCCCTATCCTGAAAGCCGAGAACTAGCTCATGGAAGCGGAGCTTCTCTTCTTTGCCCACCACCAGGTTGGTCAGCAAAATAATATGGTCCTGCGTAAGGACAAGCACTCGGCCTGAGCGACCGCGGGCTTGCACAAAGTCAGCGGCCATATTCTTCTCAACCTCAGTCATGTACTTTTTGATAATGGCTGGTCGGTCTGTTTTCGGGTCCCGGAACTGCTCTTCTGCTAGCTTTAACGCGTATTCCAGCCAATCAATGGCCGTTACTGCGTCCCTGGGAATATCAGTGTCCAGTTTGCGGTTGGCTCGGAACATCAGCGCATAGTTTTTAATTTGATCAGCCAGGTCGCTTCTTTGCGAGTTTTCGATATCTCTCGCCAGCTGCCATAAAGGCTTCTTCGTTTCGTCCGGATTGGGCTGGATGTTTTCCAACATAGAAAGGACAGGAAACAGCTTGAAAGAAGACTCACTAAAGAGCTTGTAGCCGTGCTTTTTCACATGAATTCGCTCACCGCTGGCGCGTTCATGATCCATGATGAAATAGAGCGGTTTTGCTTTGGGGGCTTCACCGGTTTTCCAATCAGATAGCGATAGACTGAGCTGAGCCGTGTAAGCAAACCCGTAAAATGCCAAGAATTGTTCAAACTCATCCAGCAGGTATTTGGGATACGTGGTTAAAAATTCGAGATCACGTTTAAATGCCTCGGCCATGTATGGCAAATAGGGCGCTTCCGAAGCACGTAGTGATTTGTCGGTATCTGGTTTGGTTTTGGAACGCAGGGTTTCTAACAGCTCTTGTTCGATGAAGTTCAAGTTGGCATCAAACTGCTCAATTTGTCGACCATTTAACAGGTTGATAAAGAGAGATGCCACACGTAGATCGCCTGCTTTGCACTCACTTTTCTGACTCTTAAACAACAAAAATTCTGGGCTTACCGAGAAGATGTCTCGGTTGGCAAAATACATATCTTCCAGTACTTCCCAAAAATCTTCCTCGCCCAGTTTGCTTTGTAAGTTGGCTTTACAATCCGCTGCGAAATCTAGGTAGGTATACTTTTCGATTTTTTTACGAAGTAATCCGCGAAGCACCAACCCCACAACAGAAGACCAATCAAAGTCGTTGCCTTTGGTTCGAATGGGGATGTAACTGTTCAAGATGTTCTTGTTTTGGAACTTGTCGGCAGCAGTTTGTGGCAAACCAGTCTTTATCGGTAATGTAAAATTATCGGTCGTCATTAGCGCATACCACTCACTTCAAAATAGTCACTTTCTTCTTTCACGATTTTGTAGCGCTTATCACCCTTCAGGATAAACAAGGTCTCTTTTTGCTTAGCGACTGTCAGCATCTGCTCCAGTGCTTCATCAAGTAAAAGCACTGCATTTTTGTCATGCTTGTTAGGGCGGTACCCTTGACCAATTTTCACGAGCAGCTCTAGCAGCCTGACACTAATCGGCATTGGCTTAAGCGACTTATCACCGACTTTCAAATACGCATTGAAGGTGCCTATTTTTTCGAGTACGTTGTTTTGTATTGCTGAAAAATCTGGCTTAACTTCAAGAGACACCGCCGTTTTGTAGCCATTAAGCTCAGAGACTAAATACTCGTCTTTATCGAGTGTTGGTGCATGTCGGTTGCAATAGCGGTGAAGCGCTGAGATCAGGGTTTCCTTATAGAAACTACCAAGCTCTTTACGCATCTTTCCTGAACCATCGAAATCACGATGTAACATCCAAACAGATGCATAGGTTTCTACCAGATTGTTTGTAAACTCGTTTTGGATAGGCGTTACAAACTCATTGCTTAGCTCGTTGTCACCCCGAAGCAAATAGAAAAGGCGAAGGAAAGACGTTGCTTCGGTTAACTCGTAAAAACCAAGCTCGTTAATTTTTGACCTAAATGCACTGAACCTCTCATCTTCAATGCCCAGCCCATGCTGAAGCACAAACTCATCGACTTTACGCGTGTGCAGATTACTTGGGTCAAAACCCTGAATGCGGGATAGCAGCTCGTTATCGCTGCCTGAAAACAAGTTGTCGAACAAGTAGCCATCAGCTGCAAGCAACTGGAAAGTGAAATCCAGTAACGCTCGAGCCGTGAGGAACTGATCTTTGATAAGGCGAGCTTTGAGTAGTAATCCAATCAGGGATTCCTGAACTGCTGGCCGACTCAGCAGCGCATAATTAGCGGTCAGGCGATTATGTCCTCCAGATTTACGCTCATTGTCGTAAAGCACATAAAACGGGTTATCAAGCGTCTGCGCAGTCAGTCTTTTCAGAAACTGCTCAGCAAAGTCTGATGCACTACCCTCTGCATCGAAGGTGAATTTTGGATAGTCTTCAAAATCCAAGAACACGTACTGCTCTGGAATTTTCGAAAGCTTGCGGGAGAGAAAGTCTCTAACCACCTTTTTGATGTCGCTATGTTCTTCAGAGCCTTCTTCTGCGTAGTTACCCAACATACCCACATTGATACCCACAACGAGTGGTTTGTTGCTTTGCTTGAACTCGGAGAAACGCTGATCGAGAGCTTGAATGGCAGTCTGACTCGGATTAAAGCTGTGCGTTGCATCCAAATGGAAGTCATGAGTCACTTTGTTTCTTTGGCTGTACTGCGTCAAGATCTCGGATTTGCCATCACCACTACTTCCGCATAGGAAGATGATTTGATTGGGCTTGGCCGATAAGAGAGCTTTCTTAAAATCCGCTTCTATATCTGTCTTGATGTAGATGTAGCGCTTGTATTCAGCAAGGTGGTCTTGATTCTGCTCTCTCTCAGTACTGACCGCATACGGTGAAGACTTTGAGAGAATGCTGAGAGCTTGTGCAAATTTCAACGGTCATTATTCCTTCAAATAATCAATAGGTTACATATTACTAAAAAATGCACTGTATTACTGTGATTTCAATACGAATATAGAGTGCCATGATAATGGACAAAAGCCGATGAAATGCTATCTAAGGATAGCTTTTCAATCTATTTTTTCATGTACCACTTATCTTTACTTACCGAAAAGCAACCCAAAAGCACTCTTGCTCACAGCACTCCACGTGCAGCCCCATGGGCTTTCACATGTGAAAGTTGCCAGGAGCATCAACAATAAATCCTTCCAACATCCCACAATAATTGGATTACTACTCCTCAAATCCCAGAACAAACAAAAATCTTAAGCCATATCCCACAAATACCGGACTGTGAGTATCAGCATCCCAACAACCATCATTAACCAGTCATGGATTATTAGCTTCGACCTCCCACAAAGATAGAGATTTGGAAAGCAACAGGTCAGCTCCCAGGAAAGGAATCTCTTCTATTGCTGCTTTAGCTGCTGGGATATGGGGCAAATATCTAACGCCCAAAATGGGCAACTTCGCGTGTTATAGCTAAAGGACGTCTGGGTTACGGTAATTGGTGACGAACAAGCAAAACCAAGGAGTAACGTAACGATGTTAGATGAGAACAGCGCAGCTTATCGCTGGCATAAAATGGCACAGCAGTGCAAACCAACCGAAGAGAAGCAAGCTTTCGAGCTAGCACTTTCACAATCACTCAATGCTCTGGCACAAGTCGAGCATTTTACTGATCAAGAGCCTTATTTGCTGGAGTTTTTAGCAAGTTGCTACGCCAACAACTTCTGGCGAATCCACCGTTCTTATAAAGACACAAACCCCGGTCATTTCGCCTGTCGAGTCCGCAACCGTGACAACGCGTTCGAGGCCGCATGGCACCATAACTGGTACATGAGTGAGAATCAAATGGCGCAGCGACACAATAAAAAGCACCGTGTTCGCTCGACACATATCCGCAAAGGAAAAGGCTTTCGCTACCCACCAAGCCGCTTTTCAAAAGCTAACGCTGAATGGGAATCCGACCTTATAGAGTACACCGAAGATGCCTTCGCCCTTATACGAGAAGTGCGGCATGAAATCCTATCCATCAAGAAGAAGGCCCAAACCTGTACAAAACGACTTCACAAGCTACATAAACACTTCAAAAAAATGGAGATGCAACATGACTAAAAAACCTGCCGTTGGCATCACAAACTATTACGGAGAGCTAGACCTGTCAGACTTTGATATTGCACTGCCAGAACAATCACCACAGCCAGAATTAATAAAAGATTTACCTCTATTTGTCGCCGATGAATCGAAGATACTAATGGTTGCGGCCAAAGACCTTGAAGCTCGATTGGAAAAGCTGTGCAAAGCTCTGACAGCTGAGTACAAAGTGAAATATCCAATACGCTACAAATTCAAAGTCAAAAAATCAAAAGGCTTACCAAAGATCACATGGTATCGCCTTATTCTTCATCGCTACCCAGACGAAGAGCTCGAAGAAAAAGAAGTATCGAACGGTGTATTGAGACGTTTTTCATACGCAATGCCCTGGGAGATCCCGCTGTATTTGCATTTGCTCGATGAGTTAGAAAAGCTGGATCAACGTGTCATCCGTATAAGCACACTGACCGAAGCCATTAAAGAACTCACTAAAGCCACCAAGAAATACAACACTTAATGTATTTGCTTGCTCCACATCGCTTGGTGTGGAGCTTTGTCGCTTGGGCTTGCATTTTCAAAATAGATGGTAAAATTAAGGAAGTAGAGGCTTAGGAATACTAAGCTAAAGAGAAACAAAAATAATGGAGGTTTTATGGAACTTTGGATTTGGCTGGGTGGTTTATTACTGACAGTCGCCGCAGTCGGTGGAGTATTTTGGTATTCCGGACGAGAGCGATAACTTTATTGCTGGTCGATGTTATCGATCTCCAGCCTGAGCTGCTCAATAAGCGCCTGCTTTTTAGTTTCACTGAGCTTTTCAATCAAACATGCCAGTTCTGCTGAGCTGTCGGAATCTGAAAAGAAATACGCAACAGGCACACCGAGCTCCTGAGCAAGCTTTTGTAGCGTACCGATATCGGGCATATGACGCCCTTTTTCATAATGATTCATACGGCCACTCGCTGAACCTGGGTCCATACCCAAACGGATACCAAGCTCCCTCTGGCTGATACCAACGCGATTTCTTGCCTGTTTAAGGCGCTGTGGAAATGGGTTTGTTTTAGACAAGTGAGAATCATCATCAACCTACGATGCTTAGATTTTCTAAGTTTTAATTATACCTGTATACTTAGGAAAACTAAGCACAAGATGGAGACTAAGATGAAAACACTAAAAAAGTTCGCACTATTTTGCGTTTTTTGTCTTGGTGCGTTAGTGACTGTATATCAAAGCTGGGGTGTGATGTTGATGGTATTCCCAAGCGTTATTTGGCTACATAAGCCTCTGGATGTTATCCACAAAAATAAGTACATCGCGTTGTTATTTTGGTTTGTACTCTTTTATATAAACTGGCTATTCGCTAGTGCCGCCGCCCTCACCTATTTCTTCATTCATGTCTGGCATTTGCACCAACAGAACATTCCGCTCAATGACTCGTCTTACGTTAAGCGAGCGCCTCGACGCATCAACCCAAGCACTGGTTTGTTGATGAAGAACAGGCACTTTGACATGACAGGTGAAGCTTATGGCTGGAAGATTGATTGATACGGGTAGGTGATGATCACTTTCGCTCCCACTGGGAAGGATCGTAATAACAAAATGATCCACGATCCATAGCAAAGCCTCCGATCAACAACTGGTGAGTTTAAAGATCAAAAGATATCTCCTGCTTATCCACAATGTGTCTATTTGGTGATCACCCGATAAATAACTGCAAAATCAAATTGTTTTGAAAAGGAAATTTCTCATGAAACCGAAGGCTAGGTCCACTCTATTATCGTTACTCATTTTGCTCACTGGATGCGCCTCTACATCAACTCCGATCCAATATGACAACAGCCATAGCCGTGCTCATAACATTGCTCATGCAGGTGGGCTCTACCAAACAGAAGACAAAGTCATTCCAATGAAAGATTTTGAGGCATTTAAGCTCGCGAAAGCTGCCGTAGGAAATACATTGTTGCTCACGCCTTCAGTAGGCGCGGGACTTGAGTTAAGTGAAGGACTAAGCCTTGGTTTGCTAACGTCATTGCTGGAACAACCTGATACCGCTTCACGAAACAGCATTATTGCTTGGATGCCTATACAAGAAGCGACATCCGCTCGAGACGCACAGCAAAAATTGCTCTACCACTTCAACGCAGCCATCGAAACCGTGCTTCAAGAACAATCTATTAACTATGAGCGCACGAATGGCAATTCAGAACAAAAGATAGAGTTCTACTTCCATAGTGCAGACTACCAATGTCCAAAATACCAAGCTGGTATGACAAACCAGGACCTATGCTATATCACCGCAGAAGTTTTCGAACCGAGAAGAACGATGTCACCATCTTTCGTCAACGATGGACAGGAAAGTTTTGCATTTGAATCCAACCATCACGTCTACTACCAGAGATTTAGAATTTCGCCAGGCAAGAATAGTGACATCCCTTCTGATGCACTTTATGCTGCTATTAGTAATAAGTTGCCCGATTGGATCTTCATTTATATAGCAAAAGGGAAGATTCACTTTGGTAAGGAAACGATCATCGCACCTTACCTGCTAGAGAGTGGAAAACCTCTCTTGTTTGTCGTTTCTGAAGAGAAAGATAGTGAAAGCTGATCCGGTTTCCCACCATTCCCACTTTTCCCATCCTGATCTATGATGGAAGTCATCTTGGGAAGTAAGAATTTGACCATAAATTGCAATTTGGTCCCCAATCGGTCCCCAAGACGTCGCGCGAGGCCAGCTATTATGGGAAACTTCACTTTCTGTATCGGGAAGTAAATAATCGAACGCGCGGTGCTGAGCTTAACTCACACCGCGTTTCTTTTTGTACGGCAAGCCATCCATGAGCTTTAGCCGTCGCATTCAATAAGGAAGAAGTATGATCCACATTATTACAGGCAGCACGTTAGGTGGCGCAGAATACGTAGGGGATCACCTGAGTGATCTACTCAACGAGAATGGATTTGAAACAACGATCCACAACCAGCCTTCCCTCAGTGATATCGAAAATCAAGGTACGTGGTTGGTGATCACCTCTACACATGGAGCTGGTGAGTATCCTGATAATATCCAACCTTTTATCGCAGCATTACAAAATACACCGCCAAAAATGACTGATGTAAAATTTGCGGTGATTGCGATTGGTGACTCTAGCTACGATACGTTCTGTGCCGCTGGTCAACACGCTTATGATTTATTAGAGGATATTGGTGCAACCCCTCTCGCAGATTGCTTTAAAATCGATGTACTGAGCCATGATGTACCAGAAGACGCCGCAGAGATGTGGTTAAAAGAGAATATCGAACGTTTTTAAACTCACGACTTTCCCTTCAACAGAGTCGAAATTCGGCTCTGTTTTCTCCCATTTGAATAACTCCCACCAAATTATTTTGTTTAACCGCTCAAAAACCAACCAAACAGACTGTGGATAACTACAATAAGATCCAGTGATTTTCCTTTAGTTATCCCAATAACAACTTTGATCAATTTTACCCCCTGTGTATAACCACCACTTTTGATCCCAGGTAATCCTCGATCTGATCCAATCATGATCACAAGATATGATCCAAAGAAGATCCATGATCTTGTTGATCATTTTTAGGTTATCCACAGAAACGGTCGATCCTAATAGTAGATCTAATAAAAGATCATATATATAGATCTTATATATATTTATCTTGAAGCTTAAAACGGATAAAACGAGAAAACGTTTTTCTCTCTGGCATAAAGCAGGTAAAATACGGCTCCTTTATCTGTCCATTAAATCCCTTTGAATACCTGAGGTCAGTTCATGCTTTATCACGAAAACTTTGACGTCATTGTTGTCGGTGGCGGACACGCAGGAACGGAAGCCGCGCTCGCATCTGCACGCACAGGACAAAAAACGCTTCTCCTTACCCATAACATCGATACATTAGGCCAGATGTCTTGTAATCCGGCGATCGGTGGTATTGGTAAAGGTCACTTAGTAAAAGAAGTAGATGCTATGGGCGGTTTGATGGCTGAAGCCATCGACCATGCAGGTATTCAGTTTCGTACACTAAATGCCTCCAAAGGTCCTGCAGTACGAGCAACTCGAGCTCAAGCCGATCGCGCTCTGTACAAAGCGTACGTTCGTAATGCATTAGAAAATGCGCCTAACTTAACGTTGTTCCAGCAATCAGTTGATGATCTGATTGTTGAACAAGATCGCGCAGTTGGTGTGGTAACTCAAATGGGACTTCGCTTCCATGCGAAAGCCGTTGTGCTAACCGTGGGTACCTTCCTTGGTGGTAAGATCCACATAGGTATGGAAAGCTCGTCTGGTGGTCGTGCCGGGGATCCACCATCGATCGCATTAGCGGATCGACTGCGTGAACTGCCGTTCCGTGTGGATCGTTTAAAAACAGGTACTCCACCGCGCATTGATGCTCGTACTGTTGATTTTTCAGTGCTAGAAGCTCAGCACGGTGATAACCCAACGCCTGTATTCTCGTTCATGGGCAAACGTGAACAGCATCCGCGTCAGATTCCATGTTTCATCACCCACACCAATGAACAAACTCACGATGTGATCCGTAGTAACTTGGATCGCAGTCCAATGTACGCAGGTGTGATTGAAGGTATTGGTCCGCGTTACTGTCCGTCTATTGAAGACAAAGTGATGCGTTTCGCTGACAAAAACAGCCACCAAATCTTCATTGAGCCAGAAGGCCTAACCACGCACGAGTTATACCCTAATGGTATCTCGACCAGCTTGCCATTTGATGTGCAAGTACAAATCGTGCGCTCAATGAAAGGGTTTGAAAATGCACACATCGTTCGCCCAGGTTATGCGATTGAATATGATTTCTTCGATCCACGTGATTTGAAGCAAACGTACGAGACGAAGTTCATCCATGGTTTGTTCTTTGCTGGCCAGATTAATGGCACGACTGGCTACGAAGAAGCCGCAGCGCAAGGCTTGATGGCCGGTCTAAATGCAAGCTTGTTTAGCCAAGACAAAGAAGGCTGGAGCCCACGTCGTGACCAAGCTTACATGGGCGTGTTGATTGATGACTTATCGACCATGGGTACCAAAGAGCCGTACCGCATGTTCACTTCTCGTGCGGAATACCGCCTGCTACTTCGTGAAGATAACGCCGATTTACGTTTAACGGAAAAAGCGCGCGAGCTAGGCTTGATTGATGATGTTCGTTGGGCTCGCTTTAACGAGAAAATCAACAATATGGAAACGGAGCGTCAGCGTTTGAAAGCAACGTGGATGAATCCGAAGTCAGAGGGTGTTGATGAGCTGAACAAGCTGCTGAAAACCCCAATGGCCCGTGAAGCGAGTGGTGAGGATCTTCTGCGTCGTCCAGAGATCACTTATTCGCAACTGACGCAACTTGAAGCGTTTGCTCCTGCACTTGAAGATCAGCAAGCGGCTGAGCAAGTTGAAATTCAAGTGAAATACGATGGTTACATCAAGCGTCAGCAGGAAGAGATCGAAAAATCACTGCGTCACGAAAATACCAAGTTACCTGCTGATTTGGATTACCGCGATGTAAAAGGTTTATCAAACGAAGTCGTTGCTAAACTGAGCGAGGCCAAACCAGAGAGCATCGGTATTGCATCACGCATTTCTGGTATTACGCCTGCTGCAATTTCTATTCTACTTGTTCACTTGAAAAAGCATGGTTTGCTGAAGAAAGGTGAGGAAGAATAATGAGCGCATTGCGAACAAAGCTGGATTCACTGATCGCGAAAACCGATTTGGAAGTGTCAGAACAGCAACGAGAGCAGTTAGTTGGTTATGTCGAACTGCTCGACAAATGGAACAAAGCGTACAATTTAACATCGGTACGTGATCCGCTTGATATGTTAGTGAAACATATTCTTGATAGTATCGTTGTAAGCGCACACCTGCCCGGTGAGCGCTTCATTGATGTTGGTACTGGTCCGGGGTTACCGGGCATCCCTTTGGCAATAATGAACCCTGAGAAAACCTTCTTTTTGCTCGACAGTCTTGGCAAACGCATTCGTTTTATCAAGCAAGTCGTGCACACATTAGGGCTGAAAAACGTGACACCAATTCAAAGTCGCGTCGAAGAATTCCAACCTGAAGAAAAATTTGATGGCGTTTTGAGTCGAGCTTTTGCTTCAATGACAGACATGGTGGAATGGTGCCACCATTTGCCGAAACAAGAGCACGGGGTGTTTCTAGCGCTGAAAGGACAGCACCCTAAAGATGAAATGGATCAGCTTCCTGAATGGTGCAGTGTGACAGAGATCATATCTTTGGCTGTTCCTGAGTTGGAAGGTGATCGTCATCTAGTAATCTTATCGCGCAAGGAAAATTAGCGAGGTAATCGTGGGTAAAATTGTAGCAATCGCCAACCAGAAAGGTGGGGTCGGCAAAACAACAACGTGCATTAACTTAGCGGCTTCGATGGCGGCAACAAAGCGCAAGGTTTTGGTGATCGATCTCGACCCGCAAGGCAATGCTACGATGGCCAGTGGCGTGGATAAGTATATGGTCGATGCCACCGCATACGATCTTTTGGTCGAAGATACACCGTTCGATCAAGTCGTTTGTACCCAAACAACAGGGAAGTATGATTTGATCGCGGCGAACGGAGACGTAACCGCGGCAGAAATCAAATTGATGGAAGTTTTCGCTCGTGAAGTGCGTCTAAAAAATGCATTGTCGTCAGTTCGCGATAACTATGATTTCATCTTTATTGATTGTCCTCCTTCTCTAAACCTTCTTACAATCAATGCGATGGCGGCAGCTGACTCTGTGCTGGTGCCGATGCAATGTGAATACTTTGCGTTAGAAGGTTTAACTGCTCTTATGGATACAATCAGCAAGTTAGCGGCTGTTGTGAATGAAAACCTAAAAATCGAAGGTTTATTGCGTACCATGTACGACCCACGCAACCGCTTATCGAATGAAGTATCCGATCAACTTAAAAAACACTTTGGGAATAAAGTTTACCGTACTGTCATTCCGCGTAATGTTCGTTTGGCTGAAGCGCCAAGTCACGGTAAGCCAGCAATGTACTACGATAAGTACTCCGCAGGTGCCAAAGCGTATCTTGCTCTAGCGGGCGAAATGCTCCGCCGCGAAGAAATCCCAGTTTAACTCTAACCTAAGGAATTCAATCCCATGTCTAAGCGTGGTCTCGGAAAAGGACTGGATGCGTTATTGTCGACCAGTTCGTTTGCTCGTGAAAAACAGCATATTGCATCGCATAGCCAAGAATTATCGGCAGACGGTGAGTTAACCGATTTAGCGATTGGTCAATTGCAACCGGGCGTATACCAACCGCGTAAAGATATGGCGCCTGAAGCGCTAGAAGAACTAGCGGCTTCGATTCAATCACAAGGCATTATTCAACCAATCGTGGTTCGCCAGGTCGAAAGTGGTCAGTTTGAGATCATCGCAGGTGAGCGCCGCTGGCGTGCTGCAAGGCAGGCGGGGTTAAAACGCGTACCGTGTTTGGTGAAAAAAGTTGAAGATCGTGCCGCCATCGCCATGGCGTTGATTGAAAACATTCAACGTGAAGACTTGAATGTGATTGAGGAAGCCCAAGCGCTTGAACGTCTACAAGATGAATTCACGCTGACACATCAGCAAGTGGCCGATGTGATTGGTAAATCAAGAACGACGGTGAGTAACCTATTACGTCTGAATCAGTTGGAAGTTGATGTAAAAGGTCTGGTTGCAGATAAAAAATTGGAAATGGGTCATGCTCGAGCTCTGTTAGCGTTAGAAGGCGAACAGCAAGTCGAAGTAGCTCAACAAGTGGCTAAGAAGCAAATGACTGTTCGCCAAACCGAACAGTTAGTAAAAAAGTGCTTAGCCCCACAAAATGAGCAAAAAGGGCAACAAGAGGATACCGAAGCCGAGCAAATGTCGCATAAATTGAGTCAGCTGCTTGATGCAAAAGTTTCTCTTACCCGTTCTGCAAACGGAAAAGCGAAATTGACGATAAGTCTTGATGAGCCTCACAAATTGGACCAACTAATTGCCAAGCTTGAGGCCTAGATGAGATAATTGATTTAGGTCAATTAATCTAATTAATCGAATTTTGTGCGAAAGTTGTCGTTTTGTAAACAAAACTGTAAGTTTTTGATGCAATCGAATTGCTTTACGTTGAACTGAACGTATAATTTTCGCCAATTTCCCAGCACAGAGAGTTAAGTGCGAAGTGGATATTACTAGAGGTACGAATACATGGTAGCTGCGTTAGCTAGACCAGGACGAGAGCTCGCAAGGCAATTGTTAATGATCCAGTCTGGCGCGGTTATTTTTGTGGCAGCAGGAATGGCGGTAGCCATAAATCCTGACTGGGGATTTTCAGCGCTGATTGGCGGAGGCATTTTTGTTGTTGCCAATGCAGTATTCGCGCTGTGTGCTTTCATGTTTAGTGGAGCTCGCGCTGCCAAGCGCATCGCTGCTTCCTTCTATACGGGTGAAGTACTGAAAATTCTCATCACGGTTGCACTGTTCTATGTTGCCTACATGTATATGCAGGTGGAACTTGTTCCCCTCAAACTAACCTATTTGCTGGTACTAGGTATTAATATCTGTGCACCAGTGCTATTCATTAACAACAAAAAATAGGATGAGTTATGGCTGCGCCAGGTGAAGCGCTAACATCGTCCGGTTACATTGCCCACCACCTTTCTAACCTATCGCTATACAAGTTGGGTTTAGTAGGGTCGGAGACAAGTTTCTGGAACGTACATATCGATAGCCTGTTTTTTTCTTGGTTTACTGGTTTAATCTTCCTCGGAATTTTTTACAAAGTAGCAAAGAGAACAACAGCGGGTGTACCGGGTAAGCTTCAGTGTGCTGTAGAAATGATCGTTGAATTTGTCGCCGATAACGTCAAAGACACGTTCCATGGACGCAACCCACTGATCGCGCCTTTAGCACTGACTATCTTTTGTTGGGTATTTTTGATGAACGTGATGGACTTAGTTCCTATCGACTTCTTACCATACCCAGCAGAGCATTGGCTAGGTATTCCTTACCTTAAGGTTGTACCGTCTGCTGATGTGAATATCACCATGGCTATGGCTCTAGGCGTTTTTGCATTGATGATTTACTACAGCATCAAAGTAAAAGGTCTAGGTGGATTCGCAAAAGAACTTGCACTACATCCATTCAATCACCCACTGATGATTCCGTTTAACCTACTAATTGAAGTGGTATCGCTATTAGCGAAACCTCTATCACTTGGTATGCGTCTATTCGGTAACATGTTCGCGGGTGAGGTTGTATTCATTCTTTGTGCGGCAATGCTACCATGGTACTTACAATGGATGGGTTCACTACCGTGGGCAATCTTCCATATCTTGGTTATTACGATTCAAGCCTTCGTATTCATGATGTTGACAATTGTTTACCTGTCAATGGCACACGAAGATCCTGATCATTAATTTTTTAAAGCTTTTTATTTGGGCACTAAGCCAACAACTATAAATTGGAGATAGTAATGGAAACTTTACTGAGCTTTTCTGCAATCGCCGTAGGTATTATCGTCGGTCTTGCTTCTCTTGGTACAGCGATTGGTTTCGCACTGCTAGGTGGTAAATTCCTAGAAGGTGCTGCACGTCAACCAGAAATGGCTCCTATGCTACAAGTTAAGATGTTCATCATCGCGGGTCTACTTGATGCGGTTCCAATGATCGGTATCGTAATCGCGCTACTATTCACTTTCGCAAACCCATTCGTTGGTCAACTAGGTTAATCACCTTTAACTCGGGACGGGCGATTATCGCTTGTCACTGATTAACACTAAGTCCAAATAGAGGGGTAGCTGTTGTGAACATAAACGCAACTCTGCTAGGTCAAGCAATCTCGTTCGCACTATTTGTGTGGTTCTGCATGAAGTATGTATGGCCACCATTGATGCAAGCGATCGAAGAGCGTCAGAAGAAAATTGCTGATGGTCTTCAAGCAGCAGAACGTGCTGCGAAAGACTTGGATCTAGCACAAGCCAACGCTTCTGATCAATTGAAAGAAGCGAAGCGCACAGCAACTGAGATCATCGAACAAGCGAACAAGCGTAAGTCTCAAATTCTTGATGAAGCTCGCGAGGAAGCTCAGGCAGAACGCCAGAAAATCCTAGCGCAAGCAGAAGCAGAACTTGAAGCTGAACGCAATCGTGCACGCGATGAGCTGCGCAAACAAGTTGCTACTCTGGCTGTAGCTGGTGCTGAGAAAATCCTTGAGCGTTCTATCGATAAAGATGCGCAAAAAGATATTCTCGACAACATTACTGCAAAACTTTAAGTCTGGGGGCGCATATGTCTGATTTGACTACTATCGCACGCCCCTATGCTAAAGCAGCCTTCGACTTTGCTTTAGAGAAAGACCAGTTGGACCAATGGGGCCAAATGTTATCTTTTGCTGCTGAAGTGGCCAAAAACGAACAAATGAACGAACTACTAACGGGTTCGGTTTCTGCTGACAAAATGGCAGAAATTTTTGTTGCAGTTTGCGGCGAACAAGTTGATGCGCACGGTCAAAACCTTTTGAAGGTAATGGCTGAGAATGGTCGTTTATCGGCCCTTCCTGATGTTTGTACGGAGTTTTTTACTCTGAAAAAAGAACATGAGAAAGAAATTGATGTTGAAGTAATTTCAGCAACAGAGCTTTCTGATGAACAACTTGCAAACATTGGCAGCAAACTTGAAAAGCGTCTTGAACGCAAAGTGAAGCTGAATTGCAGTGTAGATGAGACCCTACTTGGTGGGGTTATTATTCGAGCCGGAGACCTAGTCATCGATGACTCAGCGCGTGGTCGTTTGAACCGCCTGAGCGATGCATTGCAGTCTTAATGGGGATTGGAGCATGCAACTTAATTCCACGGAAATTAGCGATCTGATCAAACAACGTATCGAATCTTTCGAAGTTGTTAGTGAAGCTCGCAACGAGGGTACTATCGTATCGGTAAGCGATGGTATCATCCGCATCCACGGCCTAGCGGACGTGATGCAAGGTGAAATGATTGAATTACCGGGTGGCCGTTATGCACTGGCACTTAACCTTGAGCGTGACTCGGTTGGTGCGGTTGTAATGGGCCCATATGCTGACCTTAAGGAAGGCATGAAAGTTACAGGTACTGGCCGCATTCTTGAAGTGCCAGTTGGTCCAGAACTACTAGGCCGCGTAGTAAACACGCTGGGTGAGCCTATCGATGGTAAAGGTCCAATCGAAGCGAAAATGACTTCGCCTGTAGAAGTGATCGCACCAGGTGTAATCGACCGTAAATCGGTAGACCAACCTGTGCAAACTGGTTATAAGTCAGTCGACTCTATGATCCCAATCGGTCGTGGTCAGCGTGAGCTTATCATCGGTGACCGTCAGATTGGTAAAACAGCACTGGCGATCGACGCGATCATCAACCAGAAAGACTCTGGTATTTTCTCTATCTACGTAGCAATCGGTCAGAAAGCATCGACTATCGCTAACGTTGTTCGCAAACTAGAAGAGCACGGCGCACTACAAAACACTATCGTTGTAGTTGCATCAGCTTCTGAATCTGCAGCGCTTCAATACCTAGCGCCTTACGCAGGTTGTGCGATGGGTGAATACTTCCGCGATCGCGGTGAAGACGCACTGATTGTTTACGATGATCTATCTAAGCAAGCGGTAGCTTACCGTCAGATCTCTCTACTACTTAAACGTCCACCAGGCCGTGAGGCATTCCCAGGTGACGTATTCTACTTACACTCGCGTCTACTAGAGCGTGCAGCTCGTGTAAACGAAGAGTACGTAGAGCGTTTCACTAACGGTGAAGTGAAAGGTAAGACTGGTTCTTTGACTGCTCTTCCTATCATCGAAACTCAAGCAGGTGACGTTTCAGCATTCGTACCGACTAACGTAATCTCGATTACCGATGGTCAGATCTTCCTACAAACTGAGCTATTCAACGCTGGTGTTCGTCCTGCTGTTGACCCAGGTATCTCAGTATCTCGTGTAGGTGGTTCAGCTCAGACGAAAATCATCAAGAAACTATCAGGTGGTATCCGTACAGCACTAGCTGCATACCGTGAACTAGCGGCATTTGCTCAGTTCTCTTCTGACCTTGATGACGCAACGAAGAAACAGCTAGACCATGGTCAAAAAGTTACAGAACTAATGAAGCAGAAGCAGTATGCTCCAATGTCTGTATTTGACCAAGCTCTAACTATCTTCGCGGCAGAGCGCGGTTACCTTGATGATGTAGAACTTAACAAAGTTCTAGATTTCGAGGCGGCTCTACTATCGTACGCTCGCGGTCAATACGCTGAACTAGCAGCTGAGATCGACAAGTCTGGCGCTTACAACGATGAAATCGAAGCTCAGTTGAAGAAACTGACTGACGACTTCAAAGCAACCCAAACTTGGTAATTAGGTCGGTGGCAGTTTCTGCCACCAACTAACGGAGAGTAACGATGGCCGGCGCAAAAGAGATACGTAATAAAATCGGTAGTGTTAAAAGCACTCAGAAAATTACGAAAGCGATGGAAATGGTAGCAGCTTCAAAAATGCGTCGTTCTCAAGATGCAATGGAAGCTTCTCGTCCATACGCTGAAACAATGCGTAAAGTGATCGGTCATGTGGCTAACGCAAACCTAGAGTACCGTCATCCGTACCTAGAAGAGCGTGAAGCTAAACGTGTTGGTTACATCATCGTTTCGACAGACCGTGGTCTGTGTGGTGGTTTGAATATTAACGTGTTCAAAAAAGCCGTTACAGACATGCAAGCATGGAGAGAGAAAGGTGCTGAGATTGAGCTAGCCGTTGTTGGCTCAAAAGCAACAGCTTTCTTTAAACATGGTGGCGCAAAAGTTGCGGCACAGGTTTCTGGTCTTGGAGATAATCCAAGCCTACAAGACCTAATCGGCTCTGTTGGCGTAATGCTGAAGAAATACGATGAAGGTGAACTGGACCGTCTATATGTAGTATTCAACAAGTTTGTAAATACTATGGTTCAGCAACCAACGATCGATCAATTGCTACCTTTGCCTAAATCGGACAGCGAAGAGATGCAGCGTGAGCATTCATGGGACTACATCTATGAGCCTGAACCAAAACCTCTACTGGATACGCTATTAGTGCGTTACGTAGAGTCTCAGGTATACCAAGGTGTGGTTGAGAACCTTGCTTGTGAGCAAGCGGCTCGAATGATTGCGATGAAGGCTGCAACGGATAACGCAACCAGTTTGATTGACGATTTGGAACTTGTGTACAACAAAGCCCGTCAGGCTGCGATTACACAAGAACTATCAGAAATCGTTGGTGGTGCAGCTGCGGTTTAAGCTTAGGTAAAACGAAATAGTTTAGAGGATTAACGATGGCTACAGGTAAGATCGTACAGATCATCGGTGCGGTAGTCGACGTAGAGTTCCCACAGAGCGATGTACCTAGTGTATATGACGCTCTAAACGTAACGGACTCAAAAGAGCGTCTAGTTCTTGAAGTTCAACAACAGCTAGGCGGTGGCGTAGTTCGTTGTATCGTAATGGGTAGCTCTGATGGTTTACGTCGTGGAGTAGAAGTGGTTAACACTGGCGCTCCAATTTCAGTACCAGTAGGTACTAAAACTCTAGGTCGTATCATGAACGTCCTAGGTGACGCGATTGACGAGCGTGGTGAAGTGGGTGCGGAAGAGGTTTACTCTATCCACCGTAGTGCACCAAGCTACGAAGAGCAATCAAACGAAATTGCACTTCTAGAAACGGGCGTTAAAGTAATCGACCTAATTTGTCCATTCGCTAAGGGTGGTAAAATCGGTCTATTCGGTGGTGCAGGTGTAGGTAAGACCGTTAACATGATGGAACTTATCAACAACATCGCACTACAGCACTCAGGTCTATCAGTATTTGCTGGTGTTGGTGAGCGTACTCGTGAAGGTAACGATTTCTACTACGAGATGCAGGAAGCGGGCGTTGTAAACGTTGAGAAGCCTGAAGAATCAAAAGTAGCGATGGTTTACGGTCAGATGAACGAGCCACCAGGTAACCGTCTACGTGTTGCACTGACTGGTCTAACAATGGCAGAGCGTTTCCGTGACGAAGGTCGTGACGTACTACTGTTCATTGATAACATCTACCGTTACACACTTGCAGGTACAGAGGTATCAGCACTACTAGGTCGTATGCCTTCTGCGGTAGGTTACCAGCCAACTCTTGCAGAAGAGATGGGTGTACTCCAGGAGCGTATCACGTCAACGAAATCAGGTTCTATCACGTCTGTACAGGCGGTATACGTACCAGCGGATGACTTGACTGACCCGTCTCCAGCAACAACGTTCGCGCACTTGGATGCAACGGTTGTACTTAACCGTAACATCGCTGCAATGGGTCTATACCCTGCGATCGACCCGCTAGATTCAACATCTCGTATGCTTGATCCACTAGTCGTTGGTCAAGATCACTACGAAGTTGCTCGTGGTGTTCAGCAGACTCTTCAGCGCTACAAAGAGCTGAAAGATATCATTGCTATCCTAGGTATGGACGAGCTATCTGAAGAAGATAAGCAAGTTGTATCTCGTGCACGTAAGATTGAGCGTTTCCTAACTCAGCCTTACCACGTAGCAGAAGTATTTACAGGTGACCCTGGTATTTACGTACCTCTAAAAGAGACTCTACGTGGCTTTAAAGGTCTACTAGCTGGTGAATACGACGACATTCCTGAGCAGGCATTTATGTACTGCGGTAGCATCGACGATGCTATTGAGAATGCGAAGAAGCTATAAGGCTAACTAGGAGGCGATATGGCAGCAATAACCTTTCACCTAGACGTAGTAAGCGCTGAGAAGAAAATCTTCTCTGGTCGTGTTGAAACGTTTCAGGTGACCGGTAGCGAAGGTGAACTTGGTATTTTCCATGGTCACACACCGCTGCTGACCGCTATCAAGCCTGGTATGGTGCGTATTGTGAAACAGCACGGCCACGAAGAAATTATTTATGTTTCTGGTGGTATGGTAGAGATTCAGCCTGGTACAGCGACTGTACTAGCTGATACAGCTATCCGTGGTGAAGAGCTAGACGCAGCGAAGGCAGAAGAAGCCAAACGCCGCGCTGAGGAGCAAATCCAGAATCAGCATGGTGACATGGACTTCGCACAAGCGGCCAGTGAACTGGCTAAAGCCATTGCTCAGCTACGAGTTATCGAGCTGACAAAAAAGCGTCGCTAAGCTCAATTAGCAACGTTGCATGAAAAAAGGCGGCCAATTGGTCGCCTTTTTGATTAATTTTAGTTGGAAATTTACATCCCACCATTAACTAATCCTTCCAAGGTGTTTAAAATAACGCCCAATTAAAATAGAACGTCAATAGGTTATTAATGAAATTCAGTGCTGTGATCCTTGCTGCGGGTAAAGGTACCCGTATGTATTCAAACATGCCTAAAGTGCTACACACTTTGGCAGGGAAGCCAATGGCAAAACATGTTATCGATACATGTACAGGTCTTGGCGCACAAAACATCCACTTAGTATATGGTCACGGTGGTGATCAAATGCAGCAAACGCTAGCAGAAGAGCCTGTAAACTGGGTACTGCAAGCGGAGCAACTAGGTACAGGTCATGCGGTTGATCAAGCGTCTCCGAAGTTTGAAGACGATGAAAAAGTACTGGTGCTTTACGGTGATGTTCCACTGATTTCAGCTGAAACGATTGAAAACCTATTAGATGCACAGCCAACAGGCGGTATTGCACTACTAACAGTGATTCTAGATAACCCGACAGGCTACGGTCGTATTATCCGTAAAAATGGTCCTGTTGTTGCGATCGTTGAGCAAAAAGATGCAACAGAAGAACAAAAACAAATTAAAGAGATCAACACTGGCGTGATGGTTGCGACTGGTGGGGATCTTAAGCGTTGGTTGTCTGGCTTAAACAACAACAACGCACAAGGCGAATACTACCTAACTGACGTTATTGCAGCTGCACACGATGAAGGTCGTGCCGTTGAGGCAGTACACCCAGTCAATGCCATTGAGGTGGAAGGGGTCAATGACCGCGCGCAGCTTGCTCGTCTAGAGCGTGCTTTCCAGTCAATGCAAGCTCAGAAGCTGCTAGAGCAAGGTGTCATGCTACGCGATCCAGCACGCTTTGATTTGCGTGGTGAGTTACAGTGCGGTATGGACTGTGAAATCGACGTGAATGTTATCATCGAAGGTAATGTTTCACTGGGTGATAACGTGGTTATCGGTGCGGGTTGTGTACTGAAAGATTGTGAAATCGACGACAACACCATCGTTCGCCCTTACAGTGTGATTGAAGGTGCAACGGTTGGTGAAGAATGTACGGTTGGTCCATTTACTCGCCTTCGTCCTGGGGCTGAAATGCGTAACGATTCCCATGTGGGTAACTTCGTTGAAGTGAAAAATGCGCGCATCGGAGAAGGTTCAAAAGCGAACCACCTAACTTACTTAGGTGATGCAGAGATCGGTCAACGTACTAACATCGGCGCAGGTACTATCACTTGTAACTACGATGGTGCGAACAAGTTTAAAACCATCATCGGTAATGATGTTTTTGTTGGTTCTGATAGCCAGCTGGTGGCGCCTGTCACTATCGCTGATGGCGCAACCATCGGTGCAGGCACGACACTAACAAAAGATGTTGAAGAAGGTGAGTTAGTAATTACTCGCGTCAAAGAGCGCAAAATTACTGGCTGGCAGCGTCCTGTAAAACAGAAATAAGCATTACCTACACTCTGTCAAAGCCGCTCAACAAGAGCGGCTTTGTTGTTTCTAGCTAAGGCTTCATCGCTAGTAGCTAGGAATGGCAATACGTTTTTCGAGCCAACGAACGGCTTGAGATACAAATAGGATGAGCAACAAGTACTCCAAAACGAGGAAGGTATAAATCTCTAAGGGTAAGTACTCATTCACCACCAGCTCATTAGCACGGCGAGTGAGATCGCTTAAACCAATCACGCTGACTAAAGAACTCATCTTGAGAATGTAGACAAATTGATTACCCAGTGGTGGGAGAATTTGCCGAAACGCTTGGGGAAGAATTACCAAGCGCATCTTTTGCCAATAGCTTAAGCCCAAAGATTCAGCCGCTTCATGCTGGCCACGGCTGATAGCTTGTATTCCACCGCGAAATACTTCCGCCATAAACGCGCTCTCAGCGATAGTCAGTGCAATAACACCCGCCCAAAAGTGATTGAGTGAGACATCCAATAGCGTAGGCATGCCGTAATACACCCAAAGTAGTAAGACTAAAACTGGCACTGAACGGATCACCTCGACATAAATACGGTTTATCCACTTCAGAGAGGCTGAGTCCGACAGAGCGGGTAACGCAACGATCAGGCCCAAGCTCATCGCAAATAACATACTGAGGAGTGATACCTGAATGGTGTCATTAAACCCAGCGATTAAAAACTTTAGATTGGTGAGTCCTTGATCCGTCGAAGGGTCAAGTACATACCAGCCCCATTGATAATCTGAACAACCAGTGAGTAATAGCAGTGAAAACAGCCATAGAGTTCGAAACGTCACATTTACTCCCTGAATTAACTAAAAAACTTCCTTTGTTGCTGCTATGTTATCAGTAGAGCTCTAATAAAGGTTAATTATTAAACCGTATAAGGTCATTATTTTTAAGGGAATAAAAATGAGAAAGATTTTACTAGTGCTAGGAATGTGTTTGCTTGCTGCGACTCAAGTCGCTCACGCTGAAAGCCGTCTTCAATCCATTTTAGACAATGGCGTACTCCGAGTTGGAACGACGGGAGATTGGAATCCGATGACGATGAAAGACCCCGCGACAAACAGTTATCGTGGCTTCGATATCGATGTAACAACAGAACTTGCTAAAGATCTCGGTGTAAAAGTGGAGTATGTGCCCACGGATTGGAAGACGCTAGTTAATGGCATTACCGCCAACAAATACGATATTACTGGCAGCGCATCTCTGAACATGTCTCGCGCGAAAGTAGCTGGATATAGCCAGCCATATTTCTACCTTGCCTTTGTACCTGTGGTGCAAAAGAAAGATCTCGCCAAATTCTCTGATTGGGCGGATTTTAATAAACCAGAAGTAAAAGTCGCGGCGACGTTAGGTACGGTACAAGAAAAAATGGTGAAAGAGTTCTTCCCGTCTGCTCAGCATATTGTTATTGAAGCGCCAGCGCGCGACTTCCAAGAACTACTATCTCGCAGGGCCGATGTATCGGTGACGTCCAATGTGGAAGCAGCGACGTTGGTGGATAAGTTTAAACAATTGGCGATAGTGCCAGTGACCGCACCGCGTAAACCAACCCCAATTGCTATGTTGTTGCCGCAAGACGATCAAGTATGGATTAATTACATCAATCACTGGGTAGAGTTGAAAAAGACTCAAGGCTTTTTTAAGCAGACTGCCAAGAAATGGGGGTTGAAAAGCTTATAAACAGAAAGAGCCGCATTGCGCGGCTCTTTTTATTATCTGAACGATTAAAGTTCGTCTTCACTCACGACTCGGGCGTTGTCAGGAGTCGTAAAGTGCTTGGATAATTCGCGATTCGACAGAATGTATCCCATCCACAGCCCACCCATACAGATGATGATTGCGATGCCAGTAACCATCTGAGCTTGGCTTGCCATTGCGGCTACCAATGCACTTGAGAAGCTACTTACACAGATTTGCAGGCTGTTTTGCAGACCTGCTGCTGTTGCAGGGCTCTGTTGTGCGCTGGCCAATGCACGGTTTACCACGATTGGGTACAGCGCGCCGTTAGCAACGGCAATCAAACAGAATGGCGCAAGAATAGGCCAAATCGATGACAGATCCCACTGTGAAGCAATGAAAATCATTAATGCCGCGACACTAAATAGGCCAATCAGTTGGCGCAGAACCTTTTCATCACCAAATTTTCGAACGCCTACTTTACCTAAGTAGCCACCAGCCATAAACGCGATGGTTTGTGGGATAAAGCTCAAACCAATATCTTTTGCTTCGTAGCCCAGTTGCGCCATGATTTCTGGCATCCCAGTTAGGTAAGCAAAGAATGCAGCTGAAGCCGTCGCAAACATAAACACGTTGCCAAGGTATTTTTTAGAACTCAGCAGCGCTTTGATGTCGGCAGACATACTGGTTTGTTTGATTTCTGCTTTCTCGTCTTTTTGTGCCATGGTCGCAAAGACCAAAAAGACACCAACCAGTGTTAGCGTAATAAAGATACTGTGCCAGCCGAAGTTATCTGCCAACACTACCCCTAATTGAGGTGCTAGTGCTGGTGATAGCGCGACGAGTGGCATGATTGTCGCAAAAATTTGTTGGCTACTGCTTGAGTAGCGTTTAATGACCATAGCCTGCCAGATCACGGCTGGTGCACACACACCGATAGCTTGGATAAAGCGCAGTGTGAGTAGTTGCCATACTTGATCACAGAAAGCCAAACCGAATGACGCGATAGTAAATAGCACCAACCCGGCTGCGAGTGTATTACGATGGCCAAATTTATCGGATGCCAATCCCCACATTAGCTGGCCAATCGCCATACCAACGAGGAATACCGTTAAAGAGAGCGCAATTTGCTCAGGGCCTGTTGCAAAGTCGATTTCCATCGCTTTGAATGCTGGCAGATACATATCGGTAGCAACGAAGCCAAGCATCGATAATGCTGCCAGATAAATGAGCTGTAGTTTTGAGATTTTCATGATTCAACCAGTCAAATTATTTAATCATTTTTTAATCAACATCAGTTGGCGCCAACCCTGATTTATTTACCTTATTATTCTATTTTTCGATTTTGAGAAAATAAAACGCTAAAATTGTTGGTTATCAATCAAATTTTTTGAAAGGTTAAATCATGTTCTCTAAAGCGTCTTTGGAAATGCTGGATACGGTTGCCCGTTTAGGCAGTTTCACCGCTGCGGCTGAGGTATTGCATAAAGTCCCCTCAGCCATCAGCTATGGAGTAAGGCAGGTCGAGCAAGATTTAGATGTGGTGCTGTTTCGACGTTTACCAAGGAAAGTCGAGCTAACTCCAGCGGGTGAACTTTTTATGGCCGAGGCGCGCTCTTTGCTGCGTCAAATGGAAGAGGTGAAAGCACAAACGCGGCGAGCGGCTCAAGGATGGAAAAGCACGTTAAAGCTGACCTTAGATAACGTGGTGAAGTTAGAAAAACTCAAACCTTTGGTGGAAGATTTCTATCGCGAGTTTGAATTTGCTGAATTGCAGATCAATATGGAGGTCTTCAATGGTTCTTGGGAAGCCATAGCACAAGGTCGAGCCGACATTGTCGTTGGCGCGACATCTGCGGTTCCCGTTGGGGGAGATTTTGAAGTCAAAGATATGGGCGTATTAGATTGGGCATTTGTAATGTCACCCGCTCATCCTTGCGTTCGACAACAAGTGCTTACTGAAGCGTTTGTGAGTCAATTTCCGGCGATCTGTCTTGATGATACTTCGAACGTGCTGCCAAAACGCCATACTGGCCATTATCCGCAACAGCGCCGATTATTATTGCCCAATTGGTATAGTGCGATTGAATGTTTAAAAAATGGGGTGGGCGTGGGTTACATGCCACGTCATATTGCAACACCCTTAATCAATGATGGTGTGCTGGTGGAGAAGGTCATGCCGGATGATAAACCGCTCAGTCACTGCTGCTTAGTATGGCGCAAAGATGATAATCATAAATTGATCCAGTGGATGGTGGACTATCTTGGGTCGCCTAATCAGCTACATAAAGATTGGTTACAGTCATAAAAAACACCTCGCATTAGCGAGGTGTTTTCATTGATATGTTTAAAATGTGGCGTTTTATGACAAGAAAAACTTATACGATGGGTTGTCTGTCTCGTCTTTGCATTGATAGCCAAGTTCACGTAAATGTGCAGAAAACTGAGCTAAATCGCTTTCATCTAACTCGAAACCACATAAAACACGTCCGTAGTCAGCGCCGTGGTTACGGTAGTTGAACAAGCTGATATTCCAATGAGTACCGAGTGTGCTTAAGAACTTGAGTAGCGCTCCCGGATATTCTGGGAATTCAAAGCTGTAGAGGCGCTCTTTAAGCGGCTTAGACGGCTTACCACCAATCATGTAGCGCACGTGCAGCTTCGCCATTTCATCATCAGACAAATCAACCACTGGGTAGCCACCATCACGTAAGTCGTGAATGATATGTTCTAGCTCTTCCTGACCGCCTTGCAAACGCACACCGACAAAGATATTTGCCAATGCGTCATCGTTGTAGCGGTAGTTAAACTCCGTTACGGCGCGGCCGCCAATGAGGTTACAGAACTCAAAGAAGGCACCTTGACGCTCAGGAATGGTGACGGCAAGCAAACCTTCACGTTTCTCACCAAGCTCGCAACGCTCAGAAACATAACGTAAGCCATGGAAGTTAGTGTTGGCACCAGACAGCACAGTACCTAAATTCTTACCTTGCAGTTTGTTTTGCTCAGCAAACTTCTTCAAACCCGCCAGAGCAAGCGCGCCAGAAGGCTCTGCAATCGCACGGGTGTCTTCAAAGATGTCTTTTACTGCTGCGCAGATTTCATCGCTAGAGACGGCAATATGGCCATCAATGTACTTTTGGCATAGACGGAAAGTCTCTTCGCCAATGCGTTTTACAGCGACGCCATCGGCAAACATGCTGACTTGGTCTAGTACTACTGGCTCACCAGCATCCAAAGCAGCTTTGAGGCATGACGAATCTTCTGGCTCAACTGCAATCACTTTGATTTCTGGCATGAGCTGCTTCACAAGTACCGCAACACCCGCAGCCAAACCGCCACCACCGACAGGGACGAAAATGTAATCAAGGTGACCATTTTGCTGCAGCATTTCCATGCCGATGGTGCCTTGACCTGCAATCACCAGTGGGTGATCGAAAGGAGGGACAAATGTGTACCCATGCAGATCAGAAAGGCGTTCCGCTTCCGCTTTTGCCTCATCAAAGTTGCTGCCGTGCAGCACTACATTGCCACCGAAGCCACGTACCGCATCGACTTTGATGTCTGGTGTGGTTTTAGGCATCACGATGGTGGTTTTGATGCCTAGCTTAGTACCAGAGAGCGCCATGCCTTGAGCGTGGTTACCTGCCGATGCTGCAATGACACCAGCGGCTTTTTGTGCTTCAGATAAACTCGCCACCATGTTGTATGCACCGCGCAATTTGAACGAGTGTACGGGTTGGCGATCTTCACGCTTGATCTGCACGTTATTCCCGATACGTGCAGATAAACGAGGCATTTCTTGCAGTGGCGTCACTGTTGCTACTTCATAAACAGGTGCGCGAAGGATTTGGCGCAGATAATCTGCGCCAGTTTGGTTCACTTGTTTTTCGGGTTGAGCTTCCATCATTGCTAGCCCTCTAGCTTCGACTTGTCTCGTACTGCACCCTTGTCAGCACTGGTTGCCATACTCGCGTACGCTTTGAGTGCAAATGAAACTTCACGTTGGCGGTCAACTGGTTTCCAGCCTAGTTCGTCTTGTTTTGCACGGCGCTCAGCAAGTTCTTGTTCAGACACTTGGAGTGAAATTGAACGGTTTGGAATATCAATTGCGATTATATCGCCTTCTTTTACCAGGCCAATTGCACCGCCGTTTGCTGCTTCAGGAGAGGCGTGGCCGATAGAAAGACCTGATGTGCCGCCAGAGAAACGGCCGTCAGTCAGAAGTGCACACTCTTTGCCAAGGCCCATCGATTTTAGATAAGTGGTTGGGTAAAGCATTTCTTGCATGCCCGGACCACCTTTAGGGCCTTCGTAACGGATAACAACCACGTCGCCAGCTTTTACTTTGCCGCCTAAGATGCCTTCTACGGCGTCTTCTTGGCTTTCGAAAACTACGGCTGGGCCAGTGAATTTATGAATGCTCTCATCCACACCAGCAGTCTTAACGATACAACCATCTAATGCGATGTTGCCTGATAGAACGGCTAGGCCACCTTCTTGGCTAAAGGCATGATCGATAGTACGAATACAGCCTTCCGCACGGTCGTCATCAAGGCGATCCCAGCGGCAATCTTGTGAGAACGCTTGAGTAGTACGAATTCCCGCAGGACCTGCGCGGTAGAACTTAAGTACTTCTTCGTCTTCAGTTTGGATGATGTCGTATTTCGCCAGCTGCTCTTTCATCGAAAGGCCAAGCACGGTGCGCGCATCATTGTGTAGAAGACCTGCACGATCTAACTCACCAAGAATTGCCATGACGCCACCAGCGCGGTGTACGTCTTCCATGTGATATTTCTGGGTAGATGGTGCCACTTTACATAGGTGTGGTACTTGGCGTGATAGGCGATCGATATCTTCCATATCGAAATCCACTTCACCTTCTTGCGCTGCAGCCAACAGGTGCAAAATGGTGTTGGTTGAGCCACCCATTGCAATATCCAGTGCCATCGCATTTTCGAACGCATCAAACGTAGCGATGTTGCGTGGCAGTGCTGATTCGTCATCTTGCTCGTAGTAACGACGAGTCAGTTCAACGATACGACGACCTGCATTAAGGAACAGTTGTTCACGGTCAGCGTGCGTTGCCAGCATAGAACCGTTACCTGGTTGAGAAAGACCCAGTGCTTCCGTTAGACAGTTCATTGAGTTTGCAGTGAACATGCCTGAACACGATCCACACGTTGGACATGCGCTGCGTTCGATCTGCTCGCTTTGCTCATCAGACACTTTTGGATCCGCGCCTTGGATCATCGCATCTACAAGGTCTAGTTTGATGATCTGATCAGAAAGCTTGGTTTTACCCGCTTCCATTGGACCACCAGAAACAAAGATAACCGGGATGTTGAGACGCATAGATGCCATCAACATTCCCGGAGTGATTTTGTCACAGTTAGAGATACATACCATGGCATCGGCACAGTGCGCGTTGACCATGTACTCCACAGAGTCTGCGATCAGTTCGCGTGAAGGCAGTGAGTACAGCATGCCGCCGTGACCCATTGCGATACCATCATCAACCGCGATGGTGTTGAATTCTTTTGCGATGCCGCCGGCTTTTTCGATTTCACGCGCTACAAGCTGGCCCATGTCTTTCAGGTGTACGTGACCCGGAACAAATTGAGTAAACGAGTTTACAACGGCGATGATTGGTTTACCGAAGTCTTCTTCTTTCACACCCGTTGCACGCCACAGTGCTCGTGCACCCGCCATGTTACGACCATGTGTGGTGGTAGCTGATCTATATTTTGGCATTTCCTAATCCTTCTTACTTCTGTTCTGGGTACACATAGTCTAACCAGCCCCACTTATCTTCCGTGGTGCCGTCAAATAGGCCAAAGTAGGCTGCTTGTAGTTCTTTAGTGATTGGGCCGCGTTTACCAGTGCCCACTTCAATCTTGTCGATGGTTGCCACTGGTACAATCTCAGCCGCAGTACCTGTCATGAAGACTTCATCGGCAAGGTAAAGGGCTTCACGAGCAATGTTCGCCTCACGTACTTTGTAGCCTTTATCGCGTGCAATTGTCATGATCGAGTCACGAGTGATGCCCGGTAGAATCGCGCTAGTTGCTGGTGGTGTAGTGATTACGCCATCTTTGATAACGAAGATGTTTTCACCAGCCCCTTCCGATAGGTAACCATCTACGCTTAGCGCAATACCTTCGTCGTAACCGTGACGACGCGCTTCACCACCAACCAGTAGTGAAGATAGGTAGTTACCGCCTGCTTTAGCCGCAGTTGGGATGGTGTTTGGCGCAGCGCGATTCCAGCTTGAAATCATCGCATCGACACCTTTTTCTAGCGCTTCTTCGCCTAAGTAAGAGCCCCAAGGAAATGCTGCAATGATTAGATCCATCTCAGTGCCAACTGGTGGACATACGCCTAAGCCAACATTCCCGACAAAACCCAATGGACGAATGTAAGCGCTGTCGAGTTTGTTTTGGCGCAGTGTTTCGCGGGTCGCTTCCATGATTTCTTCTACAGAGAAAGGGATCGGAAAGCGGTAAATCTTGGCAGAATCTTTTAGACGTTGTGCATGCTCACGGTGACGGAAGACAATTGGGCCTTTTGGTGTGTTGTAACAGCGCACGCCTTCAAACACGGATGTACCATAGTGCATTGCGTGAGTCAGAACGTGAACGTTCGCCTCTGCCCATGGAACCATCTCACCATTAAACCAAATGAAATCTGCAGTTTTCGTTGCCATTTGTTGCCTTCCTTATGCACTTACGTGTTGTTGTAAGTTGTGATTTGGCAGTTCATCGTTGCGGATTTTTAGCACCTCAACCTTACGAACGTCCCACAACTTCTCTATTTGATTGATCAAAAACGAGATTGGTCGATCGCTGTCGACGATGATCTCGACGCTGGCTACTTTGCTTTCGTGGTTTTGCGTAGCAGCGACTTGTTTGATCACGAAACCTCGGTGACGAATCACACGTAGAACGCGCTCCAACAGTACCGGTTTGTCATCGGCTTTGATGTCGAGTAAATATCTGTCCATGCGATTGTCTCCTATGTATTTTCCAACATATCACTGTTTGATGCGCCAGGTGGCACCAATGGCCACACGTTTTCTTCTTCATCAATCAAAACGTGAAGCATGTAAGAAGTTTCACTCGCTAGCATCTCTTTGAGAGCAGGTTCGACTTCTTCTTTCTTGGTGATGGTTTTGCCCGGGATATCGAATGCTTTTGCTAACATCACGAAATCTGGGTTGTCATCAAGAATGGTTTCACTGTGGCGACCGTCAAAGAACAATGACTGCCATTGGCGAACCATGCCAAGACGTTGGTTATTAAGAAGGACAATCTTCACTGGAATCTGCCGACGCTTCAGCGTGCCCAATTCCTGAACGTTCATCATAAATGAACCGTCACCTGTAATAAGGATAGACTGATCATCAGGACGTGCGACTGCAGCGCCCATCGCTGCTGGCAAGCCAAAGCCCATGGTGCCAAGGCCAGCAGAAGTGATAAAATTTTGTGGTTCGCGTGGCTGGATATGTTGCGCTGCCCACATCTGATGCTGACCGACGTCGGTCGAGACAATTGAGCTATCTGGCATCATGTCAGACAGTTGTTTAAGCAATAGCGGTGCGTAGATTAACTCGCCTGGGTGGTCGTAACGCCACTTAAAGCCGCTGCGCAGACTTTCACTGTGATGAACCCACGGTGAGATATCTTGAGTCAGCTCTAGCTGAGGAAGAATGGTGTTGATGTCGCCACGTAATGGTGCGTTGGCGTGGCGCAGTTTATGAATCTCCGCAGCATCAATGTCGATGTGAATCACTTTCGCATTTGGTGCAAACGTATCGAGCTTACCCGTCACACGGTCATCAAAACGCGCGCCAACCACGATCAATAGATCGGCTTCTTGAACCACTAGGTTGGCGGCTTTGGTGCCATGCATACCCAACATACCAAGATAGTGGGGATCATGGCGTTCAATGGTACCGAGGCCTTTTAATGTGCTAACTGCAGGCATTGGGTTTAAGCGAAGAAATTCGCGTACTGCATCGGTTGCTTTCGCAAGTTGCACGCCACCACCAACATACAACACTGGGCGAGTAGATGCTGCCAGCACATCTTGCGCACGTTTGATATCTTCAGCGCTGACATCTTCGATTGCTGGTGCTATGTATGGAGGAAGAAGGTCTGTAGGTGCTTGAGCGAGTTGAACGTCTTTGGCGATATCGACAATGACAGGACCCGGACGACCGGTTTTTGCGACCTCAAAGGCTTCGGCAAGTGTCGGAGCTAGATCTTCAATTTCGGTCACGAGATAGCTGTGCTTAGTACAGGCTAGGGACATTCCGATCACATCCATTTCTTGGAATGCATCGGTACCGATATGAGAGCTAGCAACCTGGCCTGTGATGGCAACTAGAGGTACGGAGTCAAGGAAAGCGTCGGCAAGGCCGGTAACAAGGTTAGTGGCTCCTGGGCCAGAAGTTGCCATGCACACAGCAACGTCTTGAGTGGAACGAGCCATCCCGATAGCTGCCATAGCGGCCCCTTGCTCGTGACGGCATAGGATGTGTTCCACCCCACCGTCATACAAAGCATCATAGATTGGCATGATGGCCCCGCCGGGGTAGCCAAAAACGGTTTCGATGCCTTGCTGTCTTAAAGCGGCTACGACAAGTTGTGCACCAGTCATCGTAAACCTCCTTTGCTACGTTGTGGCTCGTAGCGATTGCCATATTTATTGCACTTCATGTGCACTCCCATTCTTCCCGTTAAACTGTCCGAGGGTTAGACAGATGACAACTTGTAGTTGTAAAAAAACCCCCGGACTTTTCAGTGCGGGGGTTTTTTGTAATTTGTGGTTACCTTTCGCCCACAATACCCCGCGCGGTGCCAATAATGACCACGATAATCAGGGCTAGCAGTGCGTTGATATGAGCGAAAAGGTTCATCTGTCTGTCGTTCTTTTTTCGTTAAAAAATGTTGTGTAATGTTCTACGAAATTGTTTGCGTCATTAGTGGTATCACACAATTCCGCTGCATGACAAGCAAAAAGTCATTCTTTTTTCACATTAACTCTCAATTGGGACGCGGTATATAACATAACCAACTAGATAAAACATTTGTTTACAGAGTGTTCAAAAAATTGAGGAACGTATGGGGCTGGCAATCATTCATAGTCGAGCAAGCGTCGGGGTGCAAGCGCCATCGGTTAGTGTAGAAGTTCATATCAGCAACGGCATGCCAGGGTTTACCTTAGTAGGCTTGCCAGAGACAACGGTAAAAGAGTCCAAAGATCGCGTACGCAGTGCGATCATTAATTCTAACTTTCAATTTCCTGCTAAGCGGATCACCGTGAACTTGGCTCCGGCAGATCTACCCAAGGAGGGAGGGCGTTTTGATCTTCCTATTGCATTGGGAATTTTGGCCGCTTCGGAGCAAATCGCGACAGATAAGCTCAAAAACTACGAATTTGTTGGTGAGTTAGCGTTATCTGGTGGTCTGAGACCTGTAAAAGGTGTGCTGCCTGCTGCGCTGGAAGCCAGTAAGATTCAACGTCATTTGGTCGTCCCACATGTGAATGGCGATCAGGCGGCGCTGGTGGGGAAGGAACAACATAAATCGGCCCAATCATTACTGGAAGTATGTGCCGAGCTTTGTGGTCAACATCGACTGAATCTTTTTCAAACGCCTAAGCGAAAAACGATCGAAAAACATGGTCGAGACTTACAAGATATTATTGGCCAACAACAAGGTAAGCGAGCACTGGAGATTGCTGCCGCTGGAAACCACAACTTACTTTTCCTTGGCCCGCCAGGTACTGGAAAAACGATGTTGGCTTCGCGTTTGTGTGACTTATTACCGGAAATGAGTGACGAAGAAGCAATGGAAACCGCTTCGGTGGCATCGTTGACTCAGAGTGAAATTAATGAGCATAACTGGAAGTCGCGTCCGTTTCGTTCTCCGCATCATTCAAGTTCAATGGCGGCATTAGTCGGCGGTGGTTCGGTACCCAGACCAGGGGAGATCTCTTTAGCCCACAACGGGTTATTGTTTCTCGATGAAATGCTAGTAATCCTAATAACTAAAAATTATCAAATTCACATTAAATTATTGAATAAAAATAATTTAAATGCATTTTGGTGCCCTCAAATTACATTGATAACAATCACTCTGAAAATTAATATGGCTGTTAGTTGTCAATTTGTGAGGTTTGGTTGTGAATGTAAAAACACTAAATGAGCTTTCTTTATTAAAAACTGCACTGTCAGTCGAATACTCTAACTACCTAACACTTGCTGCTGAATCCTCAATCAATCCAAAGGAAATTCAGGCAGTGTTGAATCTTTATGCAGCTTACTGCTACTTGGTTAAACAAGGTAACTACAGTGCATTGGAAATACTGAATGATTCAAGCTCACTTAATGCACACTTCCAGTCGCTCATTGGCTTTTTTTATAGCAATGATGATATCACTATCAATCGCGGATATGACTTAGGCAATCAACTCAAAATCCTTTTCCGCTACATTGCGCAAGATAAACATTTAACTCTTGATGAAGTAAAGCTTTCGAGTTTTAAAATCACAGAAGACGTTTCGAGCTGTCTAGCTCAGTTCAGAGAGCTTAATATAGATAAAACAAAAGCAGTCTACCTTGATGGTTGGCAGGTGCTGTCAAAAGAAGGTAAAGAACATGAGGCTCATCTGGATACGCTTTATGTTAATTTTGGTGAGGCATTTACCAACAAGGTTCATCTAGCTCTTAAAAACTATGCATTTACACAAAAATCATCATCTCTGAACCGTGCATTAAATGAACTCAAAAAACTCTTTGTGGGCATCTCCACTGTTTATAACGACCGAGACGGACTAACAATAGAAACCCTTCTAAGTCGTAATCATGTGCAGCTACTTTTCCATAAGGTGTTTAAAGTGCTATTTGTGCGCTCCCAAGCTGAACAGAACTGCCCCAAGAATTTTTACACTAAATGGCGAGATACCATTAGCTATTATACCGAGTGCTTTATCAACGCAGGTGTTTTTGCTGAACCTCACAAACCATTCATCGTTCCAGACTGGAAAGATCCAAAAGATGCAGCGCCCACCTTTTCAATTGGTGGCAATGCTACGCAGCCAGAAAACCTTCGATGGTTTGCTAACATTCCACTCAAAATTAAAGATGAAGAGGCTGTTTCAATTATTCAGCAACGTGTAGACCGAGACATGGCGCATGTCAGGCATGTGTGTCTCTTGAAATTTGAAGAGCTTTTAGAGCGAGAAGATAGAAATAAAGCTTTTCAGAGCACAGGCTTAGTGAAACCATTAAGCGGCACGCTCGGTTATACACAATATGTGAACTTTGTCGGTGAAGATAAGTTAGATAATACAGTAGCAACCTTTTATGCGCACGGCATCGCTGCAAAAGATACTAGCTATTTATCATTTTTGGGGTTTGCAAGTGATGCTCGCCAACTCAACACAGAGTTAAATTTACCAACCAAATCAACACTGAATGTTCTTTTGACGCTTCTTGTGATGGAGCATCCTCTGATAACACCTTCTTGGTTAGCAAAATGGGACTTATTTGATGTAAATGGCAATATGGTGGGCTATAAGCAGGTTGGTAATCGGCATATTGCGGTCAGTTACAAATCACGCAAAGGGTCTACCAATGCGCAGCAAGAAGTAGTGCTCAGTGAGTTTTCTAAATCTATAGTTGAGTTCTTGATACAGCACACACGCATGAGCCGTGAACACCTGAAGCAGAAAGGGGATGTGAATTGGCGAAAGATGATTTTGACTGCAACCACTACCAATGTGATACGCCCAAGCCGTCTCAATACCACTCTTCACTCAGCAAATGATTTTTATGATTGGCTTCAAGATGAAACACTCTTTGATAAGAGCAGCGACATAACCTTGGAAGATGTCCAAGCCATCTCCGATATCCATTCGTTACGTTCCATCAGACGACACCGAGGCTTTCAAATTTATTTGGACACACGTTCAATGGATGCTGTTGCCGAGGCGCTTGGTCATGAAAAGAAGGATGCAAACCTACTGACATCTTACCTTCCTAAGCCGTTAATGGACTTCTTTAATGCACGTTGGATACGTCAGTTCCAGAACGCTATTTTACTTGAAGCCATGAAAGATTCAGTGCATCGACTTGATGCTGTGAACATGAGCGCTCAAGACATTGAGGAGTTCTTGAGTAATCACGGCATAAGCAACATTCCAGAGCATTTCGATCATGGCTTTACTCAGCAGACGACTACTGACAGTGAAGTTTCAGAATTATTAGGGTTTGACCGGTTAACATACACTATATCGACACCACTTTTGCAGTTGTTGATGGCGATACGCTTTGTTGTTGATAGTAGTGATGATGAGGAATCTTTTTTAGATATAGTCGCTCACTGGTATCAATCAGCAGTGTTTGTTTTAGATACCTTGAGTTCAGGCAAGCATAGTGCGGATGATGATTTAATGGGAATGCTTGATATTGCAACCAATAACACACTGGATACTGACTCGATTAAGGGAGCGCTGCTATGTTAAGTGTTGCTATCGACAATTCCTCTATTGCTAACCTCATTGAAAACATCGTGGAAGACCATTCGCTTTTGAATAGCCTAAGTGCCGAGACTCTTGAAGATATTATCAATTTCTCAGTAGCAAATGATGACTATCGAGCATTAGATATCATTACGAATATCCATACAGGCATCTACGGTTACGATGACAGACAGCCCGAATGGTTAGAATCCAGCTTTCCTGAAAACAAGTGGGTACTAACATTTGGCAAAACCCCAAAAACGATACATTGGGACACGGTTTACTTAGATGATGGTAAGAAACTCACGGATAAAAAACACCAAAAGCTGTTAAACAGCTTTAAATACTGGATTACGGTAGCAGATAATCCACTTGAGAACGGTGGGAAGATTTTTAGTCCAAGAACTGCTTATCAAAAAGTCACCAAAGTTATCGCTCTCATCAATGCCATCTTGCTGCACGCGAAAGAATTGAAGCTAGCAAAATATCATCTTCTGAATGTTAATGATGACTTTTGGCTGAACATCTTGACGAAGTACGCCGAGCACGGAAATTTTCAAGGTGTGTATGAGATTGAAAAACATACCAAGGTATTACTTAATAACGCTTCTCAAAGCATTTCTGATACAGACGCACAAGCGTTTAAAGAGAAGTTCCCCTACGTTACACAAGACATTGCGGAAGATGAAAGTTTCTTATTTTTAGCAGAGAGAGAGAAGGCGTGTGCTTGGCTTTTTGAGCAAGGTTATTATCACAATGGAGAAATGATAAAATACACTGGCAGCAGTGCTGCACTAGGTAAGCTGTTGTTTGATGGCAAGATGCTTTATCACGACATAAGCCTACCTAGTTATCCAGAGCTTCATATCAAAGCGGCAAGGCGAAACTCTGAGTATAGAGCGGTTGAGAATAAAGACACCTCAACAGGCACTATTCAAACGACTATCTCAGCATACATTGAAGCAATTCGATTGATTCATACCAACCTTGAGCGTGAAGATGCGGCAAACCCTTCAATCTTGTCCGAGCGTGTCAGTTCAGGCCACATTAGCCAGTTAGTTAGCTTAAAAAAAGCAGGACGCACTCGCACCTTACCGCCTGCCTTTGTGTTTAATTTAATTCGTCAGTGCTATGAGTTTGTCAAAGAGCATCTACCTACAGAGGAAGGTTCTACTACTTTACTCGATGAAACATTAAGTCTGCTGTCTACAGCAAGAAGCAAATCTACTGCAAAACATTCCAATACATTCCGACCACAACAAAGCGCCCTAGATTGGAATGAAGTATTGCATCGAGATATGTCTAGCACAGAGCGAGGGTACTGGTTTCAAACGGAGGCAATCAACTGCCTGAGTAGTGAATACCTTAAAAAAGGGGTAAAGCAGGTTCGAGCCTTTGCTCATAGCGTTGATAATCGCTTTGAGCGGATTCGAGCTAATGAGAGCTTGTTTGATTTGTTCTCGGTACTGCAAGGCGCAATACAAGTCTTAGTGGGTGCAATCATGGCTCGAAGACAAGATGAATTAATCAAGTTGAAGTCACATGGCAACCTTTCACCTAATGTAAGTCCCTTTTCAGAAGCGGGTGCAAAAACAGAGTACAGCCTGATATTTGGGGTAAAAAAAACTGGGTCAAAAGGAATAAATGCAACAATAGAAAGACCAATTCCCTTATCTATCGCAAGGTTCATTTGGCAATTGGAGCAATTTAACATTAAAGCGAGTGAGTTGGAGTTATGCAAAGGAAAGTTATCTTTGCTTAACAGCCTCAATTCAAATTACTCGCAGTTAAGTCAGGTTGCTCACACGACATATAATGCGCACCTAGATTCTGTATGCGATTACTTAGAAACGGACTTGGTGGAGTACGAAAACGGTGAGTATCGCCGTAATTATGTCCGTCAGCACCAATTGAGACGCTTCTTTGCTATGGCGTTCTTTTGGTCAAAAGGATTTGATGGAATGGATGCTCTTCGCTGGATGCTCGGACATTCAGATATGGAGCATCTATATCACTATATCTCTGAGTCGGAAACTGGGGCGGTATTAAATGGAGCTAAAGCCAGTGTAATTGTCCGTGGTGTGGTCGATTCTACTTCTGAACTTGCGAAGCTAGAAGGTATCGAAGAAGTTCGCAAAATCATTGCAGAGCGCCTGACAGGTGATAGTTCAACGCCCATCACTATAGAGTCAGTGAGTGAAGCCGCAGAAGATTACGATGATGAGTCTTATCTAACCGTCCCTCATATAAGCCAACTTCAAAAAGAGCAGGACATCGAAACAGAGGTTATTCAGCTTTTAGAAGAAGGTCGAATCACACTTGAACCAGAGTTCTTCACCATCGAAGGTGATGATGGAAAGACAACTCAAACCTTTAATCTAATTTTAAAAATCAAAGACCTTGATTGAGGATTGGGACAATGAAAGTTTTAGAGAAAAACCAAACGAAAATACTTGAGACAGAAAAGCTGTTAAGGGAAATCATCACAACCCCTGCTGAGTTTAAAAATGATGAAGAACTACTAAAGGCGCTCAAGTCTCAATCGGGTATCGCTAAATATCAGAATCAAGAGCGCAACATCACATCATGCTCATTAAACACGGTCAAAAGCATCTCAGAAGCACTTCTGGAAAGAGGTTTCTTATCATTAGATGAACTTCGCATTAATGCAAAACTGGCGATAGAGGCTGCACATCACGATGAGAAAGCTTCCAAAGGCAACAAGCAAACTGTCGTGGGTTTAAAGCACAAAGTTTCTGAGCTTGAATCGGAGTTAGATGCTGCACAGCGCAGCAATTTTCTAACGCTTGTGATTATTTCGGAATTACGCTCCAAGTTAAAACAACTCGCGGTACATGAAGGAACAGTGGAGGAGCGACTGGAGCTTTATCGAGATCACAACCGGAAGATTGAAGCAGAGTTGAGCCATATGCTGGATGGCGAACTTTTGAGTTCGAAGCTAGAACAGCTCGCGGATCTAATTGAAACTTTGAATGGAGAAGTTTAATGGCGGTTCGTAAGCTTAAAGACTTTGAGCAATGGAGTCATCTTGGGTTCGATGGCAAGCTTGTCTTTCGTAAACCTCTGGACATTCCTTTCATAACCTACAGTAATCATACTCCTTGCTATGAAGCCAATGCCTACATCCATAGTTTGATGGTGAGAAACTTAAAAAGTGACACTATTCGAGGGTATGCCCACGATATCATCCACTTGGTTCACTTTATTGAAAAACAGCCGCTATTGAGCCGATTTAGCCAACTTACAGACGCAACATTCACCCTTTTCGTTCAGTCACTGCAGGCAGAGAGAACGCCACTTGGCGAACTAAAACGCAAGAATAACTCCGTTATAAAGATTGCCCATACCTGTCTGGATTTTTTGCAGTTTATCCAAGCGTTTCATGATTTGAGTGCTTTTATTGGTAAAGACAAAGGCAATTCAATTCAGATACTTGAAAAGTATTACAAGCGCAAACAGGAAGGCTCTAAAGGGTTCATTGAAGGAACTAAAATTACGCACCCTGCTGTGCCAACTAAAGATGAGATCAAGAAACGTCATCCAGTTTCTTCTGATGATGCTTTGCGTGTTTGGGAACATATAAAGACTCAGGAAAACAAAGATAAACGTAGAAGAGACATGGCGTTATATACTGCAATGGAGCAGTTGGGTGGTCGAGTGTCCGAGCTTCATTTGATTAAAATTACCGATTACGAGGAAGCTAGACGCACAGGTATGCTCACTCTTACCACCTTAAAACGCAAAGATGATAACACCACTCGAAAGATACCTGTCCCACACCTTTTATTATCGGTGATTGCGGATTACATCAAAGTTCGCAAGAAAGTCATGAGGAAGAAAAAAGCTCAGCATGACTACCTCTTTATCAGCTTAAAAACAGGTCTACGCCTATCTGCCGATTCATGGACAACGTACATAAACGCATGGAAAAAAGAGCTTGGTATCGAAGGAGAACTGCACCCGCACTTGTGGAGACACGCTTTCATCACAGACAAGCTCAAAGAGCTTATTCTTGCCACTAAAGAAGTGAATGATAAGGACGAATTCCGAAAACATCTGCTTAATACACAAACATTTAAAATGCAGCTTAAGCAGTGGACAGGCCATACAAACCTTAGCTCTTTGGATACTTATATTGACCTTGCCTTTGCTGATATCCATGGCTACACAGAGGTTTATAATGCGGTATCTCTAAAGTCGAGTGTTGACTTAGCAAAGCGTCAGATTGAGTTGTTAGAAGAACAGATAGCAAGGAAGGAGTTAACGCCTACCGCAGCGCTCGGTGAGATGAAGAAACTATTGGCAGCTTTTCAATCTGATATAGATAAAAGCATAGTATCTTCGTCACAGTAAAAGCCATCACCAAGCGGTCATGTAACTCATTTTTGGACAGAAACGTTTTAGAACTGATGCTCTACAGATTTTCTGTAAGGTTAGGAAAAGTATGTTGAAGTTTTAGACGTTTGTATGTTTGAGCTAGATTTTACGGAACATTTTATCGAAATAGTCATAATCTCGATAACCATCAATCCCACTAAATCCAGCCAACATTTCCCAAAGCAACCGAGAAAGTTGCTTCAAGCTATCACCTTCAACACTAACGCCTTTGAAGGTAATAGATATAGTGTTTATCCTATGTAGAAATGAGAACACTTCGTCATCATCGACTTGTACGCTACCGAGTAAATAATATGTAGCGTCTTTAAATGCCTCAAATTCATTAAGAATGTCGACCAAGAGGTTTTTATCGATATTATTTAGGAACACATGCCAACGCTCTTGGTTTACTGTTACTTTTTCTTTGAAATAGACTTTAAATGCCTGAGGATCCATCAAATTTTCGATTAAATCAGCGCTGTCAGGCTCTCGGCATGCACCAACGATATGCATAATTAAATGACGTTTAAACTCTGCATATTGAGATATAAAGTGAGTTTTAACTCGCTTCTTGTTCTTTTGCTCCGGTAGCCAAACAACCAAAAAGTAAAACCAAATGCTTATGAGCATCCCACATGACAAGTTAAAAACAATCTCGTTCCCAAGTTTAAATTGCTGAAAAAGGAATCCAGCACTATCCAACAGGAGCTTTTCTTCACTACTTTTCAGAATTAGCAAGAGACAAAGAAAGCTAAGAAGCAGCAACCCTTTGTTCAAAAATTTCACTAACCATTTCCTCGAGAAACCTAACCCCCAAAGCAGCGAGCGCCGCTTTTTGGTGTCCGCTGCGTTTGCTTGTTAGGCATTTTATCTGTTGCTTGGATGAATTCGCTCTTTAAGAATGCGGATTAACTCATCAACAGATAATGGGCCAAAGTTCATGTTTTTTCGAATATCTTCGAAAACGGAAAGCATTCTTCCATGCCCATCCAAAGATGGACAATGAGAATTAAAATTTCTACCTTTGAACTCTTCGAATCGCTCTAAATCATTAACAATAAAAGATGCAATCCCCATATACGAAGATTCATTATTTCCGTCAAACCCAGGAAACTTAGGGTCTTTTCCAAACGGTTTCGCCGCCTCTTCTAAATGTACTTTTTCTTCGTCTGACAACTGCGCATAACTATGCTCAATAAAACTCCACATATCCAATATATCAAGGACCTCTCTAACAATTTCTGGATCATCTTGATCCTCAAAAGGTATCCCAGAATACTTCCATGGTATTGCCCATAAGTTATTACTAAAAATTGCGGACTGGATAAATTTTGGCTCAATTTCACCGTCTATTTCTAGGTTCTCATACAGTTCACTTAGCATCAGGAGTATTAGTTTTTCACCATCTGATATTTTCATATTACCTTCCAAGTTATTTAGCTGAGACAGGACGTTCCTGACGCTCGTCAGCGAGATCTTTCACAAAGGGCATGAAGCTATTAATCTTGTAATAAATCCTCTTCCCAACCTCTTTAATCGATTCTGGGTCAGAAGCATCTGATAACGCTTCAATATCCTCATTTAACTCATTACACAGTGCACTAGCTTTATTTACGAAGAGATCAGAGAAATTTGAGCTTTGCTCATTCAGAAACCTTGCATACTCCTCTACTTCCTTTGCGATGCCATGAAAGTCAACACCTTTTAGCTTTTTGATATTACATGACGGTCCTATCTTCGAAACAGCAGATAAAATTCTATCTGTTTGGGCATGAACTTTTGAAACTTCAACTAAACGTCTACGATCAATCATCTCGTCTCTAACTTGTACTGCCTGAGACGCGGAATCAGCAGCCTTACCAGCTTCGATAAATGCCCATATCGCAGCCCCAATAGATGCAACCGATCCTAGTATTGATAATATACTTTCCATTTTTTCCTCAGGTTGTTCTATAGGTCTTATCCTTCTTCCACTCACAAATTTCAGAATATGTCTGCATAATCGTAATGGTTCAACTAGGTTCATAATCTGCTATTAGTATATGTAGGTCAAGAATTGACATGAAAAAGTGTTCAACACGTCCGTACTAAACGATCTTGGGGCAAAGGCGTGTTTGCTATAGGCAGTTCATATCACCTCTGTCAACTTAAACCGACAGAGAAAAAAGTGACAAACTTTCTTGTAAATGAACGAACTATCAACAAAAGGGTTCCTGTTCTTGGTTGTCATTATCGACTGATATAACTGTAAGGTGTTGTCCTCGCGGTTATCGAACACCATGGGTACAAGTTTTATGTATCGTGGCTCTCGAAGAGGTGCTCCAATACTACGGACCACCCGATATCTTTATCCGATCAGGGCTGCGAGTTTACTAGCACTGAGTTCACACAGAGGTTGCTCAATCAGGGGGATATGGATCAACATGGACGGAAAAGGTCGCTGGATTGACAATCTTTTTTTTGAGCGACTATTGAGAAGTCTGTAATACGAGGAGATTTGCTTAAAAGATTACAGCACACCCCGTGAAGCAGAGCTTGAAATCGGGCACTACATGGTGTTTTATAATGAGGAGCGTAAACACCAGGTACTCAATGACCTCACCCTGATTAAGTCTACTTTGACAGACAGAGCTACGCTGCATGAGCTGGTTCAATCACTTAAGATATTGGCTTATGTGTCCAGCCATTGGGCTTCACTTCTCTAATCCGTTCATAAAAATAAGTTTCGTAGATGCGTAAAGATAACTTATACACCTTTGATAGCTGGCCTGTAGGTACGCCAGAACGCTTAATACACGGCTATTGGGAGTTGGGCGTAATGAGGCTTCACACATTTGATAGTGAATGCGGTAAAGAACTTCAAGATACGTACAATCGCATTAACCATGGACTGGGAGCTAATGTTGTGTACATCGACCTAACTTCAATGGGAGATGGTTATCGATACAAGTCAGAAATCTTAGATGTTATTCGAAGTGATCGGCAAACATGGGTGTGGTTCGTAGGCTGTAGAGCGCTTTTGGAGAGTTCGTTGGCGGGTTGGTTACGCTCTGTTTTGACGACATACAACCTAGACCACGTTCGAGTTGCTTTTGTGCTTGATAGCCGTGAGCAATTCAACCATATCTTTCAGGATTACTCAGCTCCGTTCTATCAATCTACCATAGCTCTGGATCTCTCAAAGAAGAGTTAGGCATATTCTTAGTTACTATTAAATATTTACTCTGCTCTTTAGCTCGTTCGTATAGATCCAGCCCTAAATGATCCAATTTAAGTGACTAAAGCGTAGCTTTTACGCTCATATCATCGCTAAATCTAACTTTTGTTATTTTTCGGTCGGGTGGCAATTCAAACAAATGAGAAGTTGATACACTTGGAGCATTTTTGATTCTGGTGATTAACTCCGAAACACAAACATACTGGTTCACAACTCTTCAATATCAACGTCAATTTCTGGGGAGTTTTCTCTTTGCTTAACTAGTTCTCGGTCTTGTTCATCTTCCTCAAATTCAATTCGGGAAGAGTCAAAAACATCACGTCGTTCAACTAGAAAGTCAATATCCGCCTTATCCGCACCTTCCGAATAAGCCCCCCAATCTTTTTCACTTGTAGTCACGAATTCATCGGTGTGCGCAGTATGACTTGTTAATCCTTCTAAAAGGTCTTTTTCTGACAGCAGTTTTTTACTCATAACTTACTTCTCGATTCAAAAATGACATTAGATAATTTATAGCATAGTGAGCAACTAGAAATTAGCTCTGAAACAAGGAAAGGGGCATTTCTGAGCTAGCGACATCAGTTAGCTCAAAGATGGACAGAAGCTATTTAGGACAAAAAAACGAATAGGACTAAAATCCATTAGTTATTATAGTGGGGGAAAGTGGGCAACAAGCTGTCCAGCAAAGTTCCCACCCTCTCTCCCCCTCTGTGGTTTTTTCTTCATGTGTTTTTCCCTGTTTTCACCCTTGCTGTACCCATGCTTACGACTGCTATCAAGTAAATGCATTGGGTTATATGCATCAGATTGATTTTTATGATGAAAAGTTAGACCATGCAGACAGTTAAAATGCATCGGAGTTTATATGCCAAACGACGTAGTTATTAATTGGAGTCAGCCAGTCGATATTGATGGTGCTCACTATCCCAAAGACACGCTAAACCGAGCTAAATACGCTCAGTACCTATCAAACTTTCTCGCATCTAAAGGCTATGACGAGAGCAGAGACGGTGAAGACAAGAAGCGTAATTACGTACTCAACCTGAACTCCGAATGGGGCAGCGGTAAGACGTACTTTCTTAAACGCTGGGCAGAAGACCTCAAAGCACATCATCCTGTTGTCTACGTTGATGCATGGCAACAGGACTATTCAGATGACCCGTTGATGACGGTGATTTCATCAATGGTAAGTCAGTTGAGAGAGCAAGCTGGTAGAGCTGAGAGCAATACTGCGATCAGTGTAATTGGTAAAGCTGGCGGTCTATTTAAGGCTCTAGCTCCAGCAGTAGTCGGTGGCGTGACTAAGAAGTTTACCGGTATTGATTTTGCTGCTGTTATGAATGACGCAGAAGGAGCAAGTGCTGAGTCAGACATCAAGGATGAAGACGGCAATGCTTTGGACATGAGTGCTGCTGCGTCTAAAGCTGTGCAGTACATGTTAGATGAACATGAAGGCAAGGCGAAAGCCATTTCTGCATTGAAACAGAGTGTGAGTCAGTGGCTGGAAGCAGTTAAAGGTTTTACGGATAAACAATATCCAGCCTTTGTCTTCATTGATGAATTAGACCGTTGTCGCCCTAGCTATGCCGTTGAAATGCTGGAGATTATTAAGCACATCTTCGACATTAAAGGCGTAGTGTTTGTTGTAGCAACTGATACAAGGCAGCTTCAGCATGCGGTGAGGGTAGTCTATGGACAGGGATTTGATGCAGATATCTATCTGGGGCGTTTCTTTAATACACGATACGCATTGAAGAAAATGCCGTTGAAAGAACTACTGTCAGTCCATTGTGATCTAGACAAGCTGTCATTGGACGCTTTGAGCCAAAAAGGAATTGGGATCTGGCCAATGCCTATGGATGGTAACGTGCACTTGGAAAACCTTTCCACCATTTATCACGCACTAAAGCTATCAGAAAGAGAATCAATTCAAATAACAGAACGACTGGTGTCCATTGTCGATAACCTAGGCTCTGAAAGGTCTTTAGATGTTTATTATTTGGCTGTTTTAATGTGTTTGAAGGAAAAACACTTTAATCTCTATGATCAGCTTCAGCATGTACCAATGATATCTAAAAACCTTGAGTACCAGGGTTCGCCAATGGAGAGGTTTGATCAACTACTTAACTGGGGCGGAGTAACGTTGAAGCTCGTTGTCGATGCTGATGATTACGCTTATTCCGCACTCTCAGACGTTCATCCGACCTATTTGTCTTTCCAAAACTCGGTCTACGACATCGAGGTTCGTTCCCTGTTTGAGAGGATACATACTCATCATTTTGATGCAGAGCTTGCGAGAGTTATCTGTACCAACGCAAAAGAAAATCTAAAGGCTACGGCTACTGAAGTGTCCGAACCAATAAGAGGGTCTGACAAGCGACGAGAAATATTCATCAAACATCAGGGAGATATTGTTTCGCTTGGTTTGAAGTATGAGGGGGTGGAAAGTAGATACTCATTCTACAAAGACCTCGTAGAACTCAGTACTGCTTTGGACATTTAACCCATGTTCTCCGGCTGTCAGACAAGGCATTTCACATTGCACCTGACAGCCTGTCCTTATTCTGTCTTCGGCACATGTTTGACATTAGGAAATCTAACGAAAATTATCGGTGTGAGGCTGATTTGATTCACTTTCGCCAACAAGAAATGGGGCATTTTTGATTTTGACTGATTTGTGCAACAGGCTGTTGCACAATTGGGAAACGGCTTTTTTCACTAACAAGCGAGTCTGATTTTAGCCACCAACAGGTTGTTGACCAAATTTTTCATCGGGAAGGTCTTGCTCATCATCGAACATCACAATGCTTCTACGATGCTCCTTTAGAGCAGATAATGCAACTTGAAAACAACTTTCACACATATCGAGGTGGTGGGTAATACCGTCCATTTTTGACCCAAATCCCCAGTTAGCAGTCAGTTCACCAACCTCTTCTAACTTAACGCCATTTGAATCGACGACCATCACACTAGTACCACAGATATCACAACATCGATCAACAACGACCTCTATCGTTTTTTGTCCATAAACTTTCATTGTGAACTCCTGTCGCTGATAAGATTAATCATTACTTAGTACCAAATAACAACTAAGTAGTAGCTGAAATTATAGCTGTCCTATAGGCAACTGAACAATTAACAAAGTCGCTAAATTTTCATTGTTACTCAGCGAAGTATCCTTCTTATGTAGACACGTTAAACGTATTAGTAAAAACTAAGTCATGAGGCAGAGCAAAAGGGAACAGGCTCAATTGACGCTGGCACAGAATGGGGCAAAGAAGATTTACGAAAGACGATGCATGTACTACTGCATCAATAATTTTCACGCTGAATTAGCAAAAAATCCAATTGCCGAACCTAAACTTAAGTGATGTAGATGAGTGTAGACACGTAACAATGTCAAAGCTATATTTACTTATCATCGTCATCGGATGAAATCCGCGGCTCGCCATCTAAGATATATGACATGAAACAAGAAACTAAAAAAATTCACCTTTCCGACCAACAGCGTCGTGAAGCAGTTACTCGCTTGATGAGTCGAGTTATTGTCAGTGAGCATCGTGCCCCCAAGATCAAGAAAGTCCGCCGTAATGTTATACAACAGATGTGCGTTGCATTTACTAAGGCAGTTCACGCTGAATAGCAATCACTAGTAATTCTTTCACAGCCTTCAAAGGTGTTTTGTTATCTAGCCAAAAACTAGCGCTATTGTTGCGTTAGCTTCCTCTCTAGAAATTGAATGAAAATGTCATCTTCTATGTAAAACAGATCATAACCAACATGCTGAATACCCTCTTGCGAGATTTCCGTGATTTGCCCTTTACCATCGTTCTCGAGTGAAAACTCTCGTTGAAGGTTATATATCAACTGATTGAACCGAAGGTCAGTATTGTTGCTCCAAAGTTCCTTCAAAAGTGAAAGCGTAGTTTCTATTCTTTTAGGGTCGCGCATTGATATGCTCCTTGTGGTCTAACGTCAAAATACATATTTGAATTAATTTTTATGATGTTAATTATCAGCGCCAAGGGGCAACACGTCTAGCGGACATACATCTTAATTGAGGTGTTCCCCAAAGTATTACTGTTTAAAACCAATACCAAAATTTAACTCTAGTTTTGGTATTTCACACTTTTCTGGTCGTGTATTTGAGCTCAAATACCAAAAGTAACGTTGAATTTAGTATATATACCAAAAATATGCATAAATTTTGGTATCGCATGTAGAAAATGCAGGATGCAATCTCCCTTCAACCAATTTGTATCTATTTTGTTTGTGCAGGAACCTGTTAGCACCTAAAGCGTTGAAGGCACTTTAGTCTAGAGGACGTGCCCCATAGATAAAAAGACAATATAAACCTGATTGGAACGATATCTTTACTTAGTTATTACTTGGTCTTTTCCACAAATAAGAGCAAACTCATCGCGCAAGTTGCGTCACGCAACCTGCGTGATGAGCTTTTTAGTTCGGAGAAGGAATCAAGAAAGGTTTGCCATTAATGCACAGCACACTCTTGGACAAAAATAACTTAGAGCCATCACTTAATTTAGCCGTTACTGAATTAGCTCAGGTATTGAAAACACCAATAAATAGATTGCGAGTTAGATATTGCCCATCTGTCTAAAGCTAGGCAACATCTAGTTTTAAGGCGATAAATTAATCGTATGTGTAGACTAAGTTGCACAGGACTTCTGTAGGCTGACGCTCGCTTCTATATCGACCAAAGCCAAACATTCTTCCTTTTTCTGAAATAAGGTGCAGATTTTTTCTAGCTCTAGAACCTATCACGTATAGCAGTTTCTTTGAACTTTCAACGGAAGAATCATTGAAATTTGGCACTAAACCTTGTAGCAGACCAAAAGAGATGACGACATCATATTCACCTCCTTTTACCCCATGTATCGTTGACACTTTAATACCAGTCCTAGGTTTAAACGCTCTGCGAAATGCCTCTATATCTGTAGCAAATAGTGCACTTTCGTTCCTCAGACGTTCAATTCGATTTTGTGTACTGTTAAAGAATGAATCATGATGTTCCTTTAACATTGGATATAAGGCAAAGTCTATTCCCAGAGCATGTAGTAATTCATCAAAAAATGAACGTAGATAAGTCAAACCATCGTCTTCATCTATTGAAATAGAGTTGATGGTTTTAAGTAGCTGTTTTGAGGTTATCGAGTTGACATCTACCTGTGCAAGTTCCATGTCAAATAAGATATCAGATGCCCACCGAAGACGCTTAACATACATGTTAGGTGATGGCTCTGTTAAAATGATTTGAGTCAACTTAAACCAAAAGTTATCAATATCTCTTGAGAATGGAACTAGACCCGGACCATCAAAGCTATATTGCGGTAATCGGTTTACTAAGTTACGGGTTAGCGCAGCCAAGTGCATCCACCAAGGTGCTATAACACAAATCTCTTTTTCCAAGATACCCAAATTCTCAACACTATGCTCAATATGCCTACTAACTTGCTCAACTAAATAATCCTTATGAGTAACCTGATCATAAGTAATAACACTCAGATGGTCTTTATACTTACCTTCAGCAACAGTTGCGCTAGGAATAACATTATAATTGCTGTAGTAATCAATAATCCTGCTTGAGCTTCTATAATTTTTATCTAAAGCCATTGGCGTAAATGATACTTCGGTTATTTGCTCAAGTTCCTGTTGTGTTATTGCGTAGCCCCCGAGTGAACCGTAAATAGCTTGATTTGGGTCTCCAACAATGAACGTTTTTACACCACCTCGGCTAGCTTTTATAACGCTAGCAACAATTGAATACTGTATCTCTTTGGTGTCTTGATACTCATCAATAAGAACATACGAGAATAGATTAGCTATTATCTTAGCGATCGCTGCATTACTGGCCAATATCTCATAAGAAAAATATAGAATCTGCTCAAAATCGATCTGACTATTGTCTTCAAGATGAAGGTGATAGTCACCTAATACCTGCCTAACTAGTGAAGTCTTATTTCCTGCGCAAGTCAGCTCTAAGCCCCTTGGTGTGTAGTAATGACTACACTCTCCATAGCGAATACGCTCGGTACGTATGTTAGAACATATTCGGGAAATAATTTCTTCAGAGTCATAAGAGTTGATTATTTTAAATCCGTGCTTCAGCTTGTCATGGTATAGACTGTATGGCTTCAATATCCACTCTAAACAAAATGCGTGAATTGTGCCTATCCACAGTTGTGATGTATCTACACCAAGAGTTTCAATGCGCTCACGTATCTCATCAGCAGCTCTATGCGTATAAGTAATAGCAACGACCCATTTGTTGATGGTGTCTAACCTCGAAAGCTCAAGAGCAATTTTGTAGGTAAGAGTCCGAGTTTTACCACTTCCCGGACATGCTACCAAAAACACATTATTCGGCTCACTAATCGCCGCTACTTGCTCATCGTTTAGGTCTTCCTCATCCCACACAAACATGATCAGATCCTTGTTAAAATGTCATTGTTTTCAGTAGGCAGGTCGTTCATCAGTTGAGCTTTTAGAACATTTATATCGCCACCTAATGGGTTAAAAGCTTCCCATTTAGGAGTAAATGCCGCTAAACCACTTTCATATGGAGCCAAGTATGCTTCCCATTCTTGTTTTAGGCTAACGTTGCCTTCTTCATCTAAACGCTCAATTATGTCCAGGCCATCTTTGACATGTTCAATAACTGATTCGTAACGGTGCTTGAGTATTTTGAAAGTGAGTTCTGCATTGAAGTCACCATGCGCAAACTTGATAGCATCGAAAATGTACTCAGGAATAGCTACTTTAAAGTCAATCACTTTACTAAGTGTAAGGGCAAACCAACCTTTACCTTGATAGTTCGCCATAGTTAATGCTCTTGAGCCTGAGATAGCAATATCAGTAGAAGATAGCTCTGTTGTAGCAGCATTTACAGTAGCTGGCTGAGTGTACACATCTCTGACAATCATCTTGAGGTAATCGCTGTTGGATGATTGTATGAAATCAACCTCAAAAGTATGTTTTGCATAAAAAATCGAAATCCAAGGGTTATTTTGACAGAAGCCATCAAGCCTTCCTTTACGAGCAAAGCCAGTTTCTTCAGAGCCGAGGGCTTTCTCTTTCTTCTTTCTATCTGCGTCACTATCTGTAGGATAAATCGTAGTATCAAAGAAGGTTTCATCTAGGTCGGTGATAATGCTGCAACGTTTTTTGATTCTTTCATTGTTAAATAACATTGCAATATTCTCGAAACCAGTGCTCCGAATATTAACTAAACTGATACCAATTTCGTCTAAACTTAACCCTAGAACCTTTTTCAGTAGAATAGGAATAAGAATCTCTTCAGCATCCCCCTCAACTAGCACGACACTTCGTGCGAATAGTAAGTTGCTTCGTATCGCATCTAGATATCGTTGTACAAAGCCAATTTGTTCATCACTAAGCCCCGATGACGGCTGAAATACCTCACAAACACCATTGACAAGACCAATGATGTTCATATTGTTGATATTACTTACTTCTGAAATATGTGAAGAGTGGGTTGAATAAATAATCTGAGTGTTTTCGTAGTTAATGTTGTCGAAAAGCGATTTTTGAATATGAGTATGTATGTGTGCTTCAGGTTCTTCAATCAACAAGAAATTTGCAATTGATTGGTTAGCCTTTTGGTACTTGAACTCTAGTAGCTTCAATGTGAGATACAGTAAGTTTGCACCGCCTAAGCTCATTTCATGGATAGCACCTTCATAACCATCACTAGACTCAGAGACAAAAAGCTTTAATGACCGGAAAAGTTGGTCTGACTCATCAGTCAAACTTGATCGAATAGAGATTGAATTTGGAGAATATGTATCGCCGACCGTATCTCCCACCGTAGTTACAATATCATCACGAATTGCACAGATGTCAGGTAGCCCTTCAATTTCATTGTTCAGTGTTCCAATCAGATCTGCAATAGGTTGGAAATCAGACTGAGTAATATCACCCGATTTACTTTTTAGTAGAGTGAGCAGAGGATTGGTTCTATTACTATTAAAGTCCGATACTACATCTCTTAGTGCCTTGATGAAGGTAAACGAAACTTCATTGGGCATATTAAGGATATTTGGTAAGCGTATACCAACAACTGGGTTATTTAACGCAGTAGGAAAATCTACCCTTTCAAAGTCACCAACTATACTCTTGTAGACACTGGGATCATTAAAATTAGCGACACTTTTGCCTGTTAGGACCGTTTCATAGTCATCGATAGTTATACTACCCAAGTAACTCTCTAATGCGGCTAGATCCCCTGTTGGAAGTTGTGCTAAAGCCTGTCTAACGTATGCCTTAGGCCTAAAAATAAGATTGTACGTTGCTCTAGAGACAACTTCATCTTCCGCATTTCCCACACCATGGAGGAATAAAGACTGACTGGCTTCATCACCCGCAATATCATCAAACTCAAGACTAATGATAATCCAATGACCACGCCAATCGCCAAGTGCTCTACAAAAATCGCCTTCTGCCAATTTCGTCGCGAAACGAGGCATTGAACTATCAAGCAACAATCTCATCGCTCGGAATAAGTTAGTCTTACCAGATCCATTCTCACCAATTATGGTGTTTATTCCCTTATTAAACAGAAGTTTAACATTATTAAAGTTTCTATAGTTGACTAGGGATAGTTTGGTGATGTGCATATGGCCTCAACAATCAATTTATACTCAAATAATTTTATATTATCGAGGTGCTATTTAAAACAAAATCAGCATATTAGAGTTGAATAGTAACGAACTTGTCATAAGGTTCATATTGATGTGCGCTTCGTACATTGCCCTAGCTAAGGCTGTAGTGGATTGGTATATTTGGTCACATAGTTAGATTAGAAAAATAAGTCAAATGAAGCCTTTGTGATGTATGTGTTGAATCGGTCGAAACAAGGAATGGGGCATAACTGTTTTAGTTGGTAGTTTCGTTCTCCATCTGAAATCTGTGATTGAATCAGTTGTTGCACCTGACGATTAAGTGAATATTCATTCATGGGAGGGGCTAAGTGAAGACGTCAGATTGAACGGATAACATAGCTACTTACTCGACTAAATAGAAAAATAAATGGCTTATCGTTCTGCTAGCATCTGAAGCGATGCGCTCCACTAACTCAGATATCAATCACAACACTCAATGCCTCAAATTGACAATATTTATTACTCAAACTCGATATTAGGAAAATGCCCGAATTTGATCGTAAAGTTCTGGACTCGTTACGCGAACCGCTCGAATCTGGAGAGATCATTATCTCTCGAGCGCAAGGTAAAACACGCTTTCCGGCTCGTTTCCAATTAGTCGGAGCCTTGAACCCAAGCCCGACAGGATATTACGAAGGCAATCAAGCGCGCACCAATCCACAAGCTATTTTGCGCTACCTTGGTCGATTATCTGGACCACTGTTAGATCGCTTTGATATGTCTTTAGAAATCCCAGCTTTGCCCAAAGGGACATTAGCAGAAGGTGGTGATCGCGGTGAGCCGACTGCTATCGTAAAAGCGCGTGTGAGCCATGCGCGTAACAATATGCTAAACCGCAGTGGTAAGGTCAATGCACTGCTAGGTAGTCGAGAAATTGAGGCGTTTTGTCCCTTGCATAAGAGTGATGCTGAGTTTCTTGAAACCGCTTTGCATCGTTTAGGGCTCTCGATTCGTGCATATCATCGTATTATCAAAGTGGCGCGAACAATCGCCGATCTGGATGGGGCGGAGCAAATTGAACGAACGCACTTGGCCGAGGCGCTTGGGTATCGAGCGATGGACCGTTTGCTGAAACAGCTTACGGCGCAAGCGGTATAGACAGCAAAGTGTCATCGCAACAAGTGTTGTAAGCACCTTGTTGCGATGAAGGACGTTAGAAGGTGTAGTTGAGACCAAGCGACAATAGGTACTCTTTCTCCTCATAAAACGTGATATTCGAGTCAGTTTGGCTATAGCCGGCTAAAGAAATGAACGACCAGTCTTGCCAGTCAAATACGTTTTGATATTCGTAGGCCGCAAATAGGCTGATGGTGTCGTCATTTCGTGTTTTAGCAAAAGTTTGGCTAGCTGCTTGATAGTCTTTCCATGCATAACCCGCGGTGAGGGCCAATCGATGACGGTTGATAAATTTAAACCAGCTAATGTCAAATCCGTACGAATCAAATGACTCCGCCTTACCGTCGGCATCTTGATTGATGTAGGTGAAAGCGGGTTGCAACATAGATGTTTGGTTGAGTGGAATGCGATAGTCGCCTTTGACATAGTAAAGGTTAGCATCGCGAGCAAGTGAGCGGTCTGTCACTTCCTCCTGCTCGATGTCTTTATCAGCATAAGCAAGATCAAGGTTGAAGTTCTTATCAATCAACCCTTTGATCTGAAAGCGATACGCATTGCCGTCAACATCCGTCTCTTTACGTGCGGTTCCTACTTGATAAGGGTTGCGCCAAGTTTCGCCTTTGAGTACCGTCGGCAGATAGGAAACATCGAGCACGGTGCCAGATTGTAGCTCGTGTTGATAGCCCAACTGAAAAGCGAGTGTACCTACCGCGACATCTGAGCGTGTGGTACCGGCGTAAACTTGGTGGTTGAGTCGGCTACCAAAGGTGTATGTCACACTCCCTAGCGGTGCAGCGATAACGGAACTGTCACTATCGGCACGCTTATCGAGAGAATCGATGGTGTTACTATTTTCTGTATTGAAATTGGATTCTGATGATATGAATCCGGCATTCAGCGAAATTTCACCGCCAAAACCTGCGGTTTCAGCGAGTTGAGCCTGAGCAGAACTGACGACAAAGGCCAAAGGCAAGAGAAGTAGCCTTGGTTTCATTCGTTATCTCCTTGTTGTCGAATGAGTGGTGCACATATTGGTTGCGGTAACAAATCTGACCATTTCCACGCATGTTCCAATGTGGCAAAGGCGCAGTATAATTACACGCTGTTTTATTCTTCACACATTATCACTGTTGTTTGACTATCATGTTGGCATATTTGTTATTTTTTTTTAACGCTTCTTTTGTGATTCTCAATTCTGCGGTTTGTTCACTCGCAATTTGTGTTATCGCAGTATTTAAAATATTGCTTCCTGGCGTAAAGCTAAAAGCGATAGCGACCGTTTGTGCCAATAAGGTGATGTGGTTATGGGCTACCGTTAATGCGTGCATTCTGGCGGTATCTAACCGTGTTGAGTGGGATGTTCAGGGCGGTGAAGCGCTTAAAAAAGACGGGTGGTATCTGCTGATCAGTAATCATCTCAGTTGGACAGATATTGTTGTGCTTTGCTGCGTGTTTAAAGACCGTATTCCCATGCCGAAGTTTTTCCTCAAGCAACAACTGCTGTATGTGCCTTTCATCGGGATGGCGTGTTGGGCGCTCGACATGCCATTTATGCGTCGCTATTCGCGAGAGTATCTGATCCGCAATCCTCATAAGCGAGGTCAAGATTTAGAAACGACACGTCGCTCGTGCGCTAAATTCAAACACACTCCAACCACAGTGGTTAACTATGTCGAAGGAACCCGATTTACCGAAGAAAAGCAACGTAAGAGTAAAGCAAACTATCAATATTTGCTGCAACCAAAATCGGGCGGGATTGCGTACACGTTAGCGGCGATGGGGGAACAGTTCGAGAGCATTATCGACGTTACGTTGGCGTACCCAGAAAATACGCATAAACCGTTCAAGGATTTATTGATGGGCCGCATGAGCAAGGTGGTTGTGCGTGTAAATGTGTTACCCGTTGATGAAAGAGTGCTTGGTGATTACTTCAACGATAAGCCCTATAAGCGGCAATTTCAACAATGGCTGAGTGATGTGTGGCAAGAAAAAGATCGGTTACTACAAGAGATTTACAAGTAAACAAAAGGGGAGCGACGTGCTCCCCTTTTGATTGATATCGATGTGCTTATTTTAGTGTCAGCAAGTAGTTCACCAGAGAGAAGTACTCATCCATCGTTTTGATGCTTTGTGCTTGAACTAGGTATTTGTTGTTAACGATAACCGCAGGAACGCCGGTTAGACCGCTGTTTTCAAATTGCTTGTCCATACGGCGAACCATTGAATCAACCGCGAAGCCTTTGAATGCAGAATCGAATTTTTTCGCATCTACACCTTCATCAAGGAAGATTTGACGAAGTTCTTCATCATTACGTGGTGCTTTCTTTAGATTGTGGATGCGGTTAAACATCACTGGCACCATTTTGTCTTCCACTTTTAATGCAACCATCGTTGCGTAGGCTTTGCTCATTGATGGGCCCATGTTGCCACCCATGAAAGAAACGTGGTTTTTTAATAGCTTAGTACCTTCTGGTAACTGCTTTTTCAGTTGCTGGATAACCGGTTCAAAGCTATTACAGTGCGGGCAGTAGAAAGAGAAAAACTCCGTCACAAGAGGTTTTTTTGATGCCTCAAGATCCAATACTTTGTAATGTTCACCTTCTTTGAATTGCGCTGCATGTGCCGACAGGCTTAACATCAGCATAGAAAACAGTGCGAACAGTTTTTTCATCGAAATATCTCCATTTTTGAATTTTTGGCCTGACTTACCACTGAGGCATTAAAGACAGCGGTGCTTCTTCTAAAGCGGCGATCTGCTCTTTAAATGCAAGGACCTGACCTTCCCAGTATTTTGGCTCATTAAACCATGGAAAAGCGAGAGGAAATGCAGGGTCATGCCAACGTTTTGCTAGCCATGCCATATAGTGCACCATTCGTAGACCGCGAAGTGGCTCGATTAGTTTCAATTCTGCAGGATTAAAGTCGCAAAACTCTTGGTAAGCCTCTAAAACAATATCCAACTGCATCAGTTTGTCTTGGCGTTCACCGTTCAATAGCATCCATAAGTCTTGTACTGCAGGGCCGTTACGAGCGTCATCCAAATCAACAAACATAGGGCCATCTCGCCACAAAATATTGCCTGGGTGGCAATCGCCATGCAAACGAATCATATTGAAGCCTTCTTGCCAGTGGCTTTCAATTGATTTGATCAGCATATCCAAGTCATTGAAGAAGCTGTTCTCCAAGTGCATTGGAATCATATTGGCGTTTTGCAGAATCTCTCTTGGTTGATACAGGTATTCTTGTAAGCCGATCGTAGGGCGATGTTGGAACGCTTGGCGGCTGCCGACTTTATGGATGCGGCCAAGGAAACGCCCTACACCTTCGAGCTGATCTAAATTGTCAACCTCGTATTGGCGACCACCCACGCTATCAAACAGCGCAAAAGCATAGCCTTGATAGTGATGCAGGGTTTCACCGTTGATGCGCACAGGTGGTGCGACGGGTATCTCATTGCCAATCAGCTCTAAAGTAAAGTCGTGCTCCTCTTGGATCTGTTCATTGCTCCAACGTTCAGGACGGTAAAACTTGACGACATAACGACGACGCTCTTCGTCAGTAAATTGATAAACACGGTTTTCGTAGCTATTGAGGGGAAGAAAGCCTGATTCTGCGCGAACGCCGATGCTTTCTAACGCGTACCACATAAAGTCTGGGGTAAGGGCGTCAAAGTTAAACATACTTTGGGACATATAAACAAAAAGGCTCATTACTGAGCCTTTTTCCGTTAGTCACTGAAGTAGCACTATAGTTTTTTAATAAAACGGCTTTCTACTTCAATGGTGAATTCGTTGCTCTTATCGGTGAGTATAAACTGAATTGTCGTAATCGCAGAGTTTAGCTTGTCAGGATCGGCACCAAGACTCATTGGCAGGTTTAATACCTCACCTGGCTGGACCTGAATTGTCTGCTTACCATACCAGCTTACATCGGATAGCCCTTCAACATCCAACGAGTACTCTTGCACTTGCTGAGTTTTGTTGATCACTTTGAGGGTGTAGGTGTTTTCTACTTCTCCCGAGCTATTAACGCGGAACAGTTGGTTACGGTCGCGAATAACACTCATGCCGGCTGGGTCTACCGCTGCAATTTGGGCAAAGAAAAGACCGACCATGACGAGTAGTACGACACCATAGCCTAGCAGCTTCGGACGCATGACTTTGGTACTCTTACCCGATAAGCGATGTTCGGTGGTGTAACTAATTAGGCCTTTCTCGTAGCCCATGCGATCCATGGTGTTGTCACACGCATCAATACAGGCGCCACAGTTGATACATTCATACTGCAAGCCGTCACGAATATCGATACCTGTTGGGCACACCTGCACACACAAATCACAATCAATACAATCACCCAAACCAAGCTGCTTTGGATCGGCTTTACGCGGACGTGGGCCACGTTTTTCCCCACGTTTTGCATCGTAGCCAACGATGAAGGTGTCTTTATCAAACATGGCAGACTGGAAGCGCGCGTAAGGACACATGTGAATACACATGATGGAACGCATCCAACCAGCATTACCATAAGTACAAATGGCAAAGAACATTACCCAAAAGACGGGCCAGAAGTTGGCGTTAAAGGTGAAAAAGTCGATAACCAATTGCTTCATTGGCACGAAGTAGCCAACAAAAGTAAAACCAGTGGCGAGTGCAATGGCAAACCAAGCTATATGTTTGACGGTTTTACGCATCGCTAAATTCGCCGTCAGCTTATTGGAGTCTTGTTTGCGGCGTTTATTGGCACTACCTTCCAGCTTCTCTTCAAACCAGATATACATGAAGGTCCAGACGGTTTGTGGGCAGAGATAGCCACACCAAACCCGACCCAAGAAGGTGGTAATAAAGAACAACCCAAACGCCGCGATCACAAACAGCAAGGCGAGTAGGGTAAGATCTTGTGGGTACAGGGTGGTACCGAAAAAGTTGAACTGCTGGTTGCCAATATCAAGCAAGATCGCTTGACGTTCACCGTAAGGAATCCACGGTATCAAAGCGAAGAGAAGCAGTAAGAACCAACCACCGTAACGACGCAGTTTCTGGTAAGTCCCTTTGCTTTCGCGTACATAGATGCGATTACTTGGGTTGAACCGATCCCCGTTTCCTTTATGGGTTTTGGGATTATAGGTTTTAGGAGTCACATCTTTGATATCGATCTTGTCCTGACTCATGCACTCATCCTTCTTAGGCTTTTATAATGTACGGCGTCATTTCTATTGATGTCGCTCGATGACATTGCTGCTCGTTCCGTCATAAAGATGACCGAACATAATTATTTTAGTAAATACTGATGAACGGCGATTATACAATCAATAACAATTCCGTTTCTTTAACGCAGTCAATGTTTAACAACAAAAATCAGTACAGTTAACCTGATAATTGGCTGAACAGTTATAACCAATTGTGGGACTAAAAACTTTGGTTATAAAAAAGCGACTCACAGAGAGAGTCGCTTAAAGAATACTGGCTGTTGAGCTGGTTATTTGATGATGCCACGAGCGCGTAGGATCGCCGTTTTAAAATCGTCCTCTTGGTCTTTTTTGAGTCCAGGGATCATTTCATCTTTGCTGCTATTACGCATTTTAAGGTGGTAGATCAGTACATCGTCGGTCAGATCTTCTAGCTTTCCTTTATAGCCTGCTTCTTTTGCCAGCTTAACGATGAACTGCAAGAGGTTCAGCTCTTGATCTTTATGCCATTCAGGCTCTAGTAGCTCAAGCAGCTCTTCAATGCGATGACACTTCATTTCTTTCTCCACAGAATTTATAGGTGTAATTAGCAGTAAAGGTACCAAATTGCTTTGCTAAGACCAAATAGGAAAAACGATCTCTTTCACTGTAGTTTGTTCTAAGTCTTTGAAGCTTTATGAGTCGCGTGCAAAGAAAAAAGCGCAGCTGGCGCCGCGCTTTTGATTAAGCTGCTTTGATAACTTTGGCCGGAACACTCGACATCATTGCTGTCTTCTCAACCAATGTCATTGCTGGCGCAACTTGCTTTGCCTTTGGTGCAGTAGTAAAGCCACTGCGGCGGCGCATTGCACTAGTATTAGTGTGTGCGAACCTGACTGTTGTTGGGCGCATTAATTTACCTAACTGTCAGGCATATCCATTGCCGATGTAATGGCCTGAATCATTATGAGCTAGGCTCCAACAAGATTGAAGAATCACTCTTCTGGCTCTCGCCAATCCAGTTAATGAGTCAGGAATACCGATATGCATGCATATCAAGTGTAAGATTAGCATCCTTGTAATAATTGGTCGATAGTTGAGCAATTGAATTGTTTAGATTTTGTCATTTTGTCGCGATGTTCGAGGCAATTTTTGTTTGATCCCACGATCAGCAGTAGTAGTATGAGATCTCGATGAAGGAGGTGCCTATGTCATTTTTGAAGAAGACACTTGCCAGTTTTGGGATTGGGAGCGCGAAGGTCGACTCAATCTTAAACCAAGACGTGCTATACCCAGGTCAAAGTGTGGATGTGTCTATCCATGTATATGGTGGTGCGACTGAACAAGCGATCGACAACATTGATTTAAAACTCTGTTGCCGCTACATCGCAGAAGCCCCTGATGACCGTGGTGCGCGAGAAGGACACAGCATGCGCCGAGTACCTCAAACTCATGTGCTTGCTAAGTGGAGTCTCCCTTACGCATTTACCATCCATTCCGGCGAAGAGCGTACCTTCGATGTTAAGCTCGATGTGCCTTGGAACACGCCTATCACCATTGGTGATGCCAAAGTATGGTTAGAAACCGGCTTAGACGTTGCCGCTGCTTTGGATCCGACTGATAAAGACATCCTCACCGTTCGACCTGATCCACTGATGGATGCGGTACTATCTGCATTTGAAGCGCAAGGTTTACGAATTCGCCAGGTGGAATGCGAGGAAGTGAAAGGATTCGATCTACCATTTGTGCAAGAGTTTGAACTGGTGCCAACCGACGGACCTTACCACGGCGTGTGGCGCGAATTAGAATTTGTTGCCCACCGCAGTGAGCAAGAGCTCAAGTTGTGGTTTGAAGTTGACCGCACACGCAAGGGGCAAGGTGGCATGCTCGCGAGCTTACTGAGTAGTGGCAAACTCAAGCGAGAGCTGACCATTCCTGCCACGACTAAGCCAGATCAAGTTGGCGAACTGGTACTCAATTATCTCGATCAAACTACTGCCGTTCATGAGTCTTAATTTAAGCTTACACGTGTAAGCCTAATGTGCCATACTAGAGCAAATTTCAAACTCTAGTATAGGCGCATTGATGTCCGAGCTGCAGAAACCTCAATACAGTCAACGTGAAGAACTGGCCAATACCATCACCCACGGTATAGGGATGATTTTTGGTATTGTTGGCTTGATACTGCTGTTAGTTAAAGCCATAGACCATCAAGCTGACACTTTAACGCTTACCAGTATGGCGATTTATGGTGCGAGTATTATCGTGCTATTTTTGGCCTCGACGCTCTATCATGCGATCCCTCATCCCAAAGCGAAACGTTGGCTAAAAACCTTCGACCACTGTGCTATTTACCTTTTGATAGCAGGCAGCTATACCCCTTTCTTGTTAGTCAGCTTAAGAACACCTCTAGCATTTGGGTTGATGATCGTTATTTGGAGCATTGCGTTGATCGGCATCATCATGAAAGTTGCGTTCGTCTATCGATTTAAAAAGCTTTCTTTGATGACGTATTTAGTGATGGGATGGTTATCGTTGATTGTGATTTATCAGTTGGCGATCAACTTGGACGTCGGCGGACTTACACTGCTTGCTGCTGGTGGAGTTGTGTATTCACTGGGCGTGATTTTCTACGTTGCGAAGCGCATTCCCTTTAACCATGCGATTTGGCACGGCTTTGTTTTGGCTGGCTGCGTGTGCCATTTCTTTGCGATTTATTACTTTGTTGAGCCTATCTAGCCGATAGGCTCAACAAAGAATATTAAACACGTATTAGCGAGTTTTTACCTCTAGCACTTTGGCAGAAAACTGGTATTGCTGTGATTGCGGTACAGCCAATTTAATGCTCTTACCTTGTTCCGCTTGCTGTGGTCGCAGGTAGGTATCCGCCATGCGCTTGATGGATTGCCAAACCGTCACGTTTTCTTTTGCCAGTTGCTGACCAGACATATCAAACACTTGCACCTCAACTTCCACTTGAATGACAGATTGAGAGCTTTGGTTAGTGATTGATGTAGGCAAAATAAGCTCACCGCTTTGATAGCTTGCTGAACCAATCAATACATCCACACCTGAATCTGATAGCTGCATGGTTGGCTTTTTGGCGTTTACCACCACGGTCGTGCCAACGGTTTTCGTTACCACTGGAATTGTCGCAATCGCAGGAGCTGCGATTGTTTCAACTACGCTTGCTGTTGTTTGTGTCTCCGTCGCTTGCTGCGCCGGTTTTTTCATGACGTATTCCCAGGTAAAGTCATCGTTCAACTTCACTTCTCGACCATCGGCTAAAGTGATGACCTCGGCGGCGTATGTGGATGAGGCGGCAAGTAGGGTCGCCAGAGTAATCCATGTTTTCATTGTTATACCTTTTAATTAGAGTCTGCTTAGCGGCGCCAAAACGCAGGAAAGAACAGTACAAGAATAGTCAGAATTTCCAAGCGGCCCATTAACATCCCAAAGCTTAAGAGCCATTTGGCAGTATCGGGCAGAGGCGCGAAGTTGCCTGTCGGGCCAATCACACTACCCATACCAGGGCCAACATTGGCAACGGCGGTGATTGAGCCAGAAATACTGGTCACAGGGTCGAGGCCAAGAGCACTTAAACAACCCGCGATAAAGATAATGGTGATAAAAAACATCAAGCCAAATGCCACCACTGAGCGAACAATATCATCATTCACCGGTCGCTGGTTATAACGCTGTACAAACACCCCTGAAGGGTGAATCAACTTCATCATTTGTTTGTTTAGCAGCGTCATCGCAATTTGGAAGCGGAAGATTTTGATCCCGCCAGACGTTGATCCTGAGCATGCTCCCGCCATCATTAAGAATGCGAAAAGAGTAGTGGGTAATGCGCCCCATGCGGTGAAGTCTTCTAAGCCAAAGCCAGTTGTGGTGACGACAGAGACAATATTAAACATCGACACTCGCAGGGCATCCAAAATGGTGTACCCATCTCGAATCACTAGCCAAGCTGAAATCACTAAGCTAGAGAATACGAACAGGTACGCAAATCCTCTAACTTGAGCGTCGTTAACCAACACATCAATACGGCGTTTACGTAACGCGGCGATAAAGAGCAAAAACGGCAAACCACCTAAGAACATAAAGGTAGTGGCCACCCAATGTGCGCCATTAGAGAAGTGGTTCATTGATCCATCAGACGTAGAGTATCCACCCGTCGATAGCGTAGTAAAGGCATGGTTGATTGCTTCGAACAGGTTCATGCCGGTGATCAAGTAGCCCAAAATACATAGGCCTGTTAGCATCAAATAAACCGCTACGATGTTTTTGGCGACCGTTTTCGCTCTTGGACTACTTTTATCCGACCAATCTGATGATTCGGTTTGGAATAGCTTCATACCACCGACATTCAGCATAGGTAGCACTGCTACCGCCATCACGATAAAACCAATGCCACCAAGCCACTGTAAAATAGAGCGCCACAACAATATACTCGGCGCCATGTTGTCTAGGCCACTGAGCACCGTTGAGCCCGTCGTGGTGATACCCGACATCGTTTCGAAGTAGGCGTCGGTGAAGCTGATGTGGTTGATAAACACAAATGGCAAGGCGGCAAACGCACTCGCGATGGTCCAAACCAAACTGGTGATGAGGAACATATCGCGTACGCTGAGTTTGAACTTGGCGGTTCGACCTATCGTTAGGCAGATGAAGGCGGCAAGGTGCGTGATCACAACGGCTTGGGCGAAATCGAGGAATCCCCCCGTACCGGTAAAGAAAGCGACCAAAGTCGGCACGTACATAAACAGGGCCAGTTTGGATAAAACCAGCCCGATAACAAACAGTACGGGACGTAAGTTGACCATAGGAAAATCCTAGAGGAAGAATGGACTCGGCTGGAATAGCGCTTCGACGTCTGATACGTATTTTTTGTTGACCAGGAACATCACCACATGGTCATCCTGCTCGATGACCGTACGGTCGTGGGCAATAAGAACTTCTTCGCCACGAACGATAGCACCAATGGTGGTCCCAGGTGGAAGTTTTATATCTCCAATCGCACGTCCAACCACTTTAGATGTACTTTCATCACCGTGAGCGACGGCTTCAATCGCTTCCGCAGCGCCGCGGCGAAGTGAGGACACGTTTACGATATCAGCGCGACGAACGTGCGTTAGCAAGGCTGAAATAGTGGCTTGCTGAGGTGAGATTGCTACATCAATTACGCCGCCTTGTACCAGGTCTACATAAGCGCCACGTTGGATCAGCACCATCACTTTTTTAGCGCCCATGCGTTTTGCCAACATTGCAGACATGATGTTGGTTTCATCTTCGTTGGTCAGCGCGATGAAGACGTCGACTTGGTCGATGTTCTCTTCCGAGAGAAGCTCTTGGTCTGCCGCATCACCGCAGAACACGATGGTGTTTTCTAGTTGCTCAGAGAGCTTTTCTGCACGCTGGTAGTTACGCTCAATCAGCTTCACGCTGTAAGTTTGCTCTAGGCGTTTAGCCAAGCTTGCGCCGATGTTACCCCCGCCAACAATCATGATGCGGCGGTACGGTTTTTCTAGACGCTGAAGCTCACTCATCACTGAGCGAATATGATTACTTGCTGCAACGAAGAACACTTCATCGTCGGCTTCAATAATCGTGGTGCCTTGTGGGCGAATCGGGCGACCCTGGCGGAAAATAGCCGCCACACGGGTATCGATGTGCGGCATGTGCTCACGCAAAGCAGACAGCGCATTACCCACCAGCGGGCCACCATAGTAGGCTTTCACCGCCACTAGGCTGACTTTCTGTTCAGCAAAGCTCACCACTTGCAGCGCGCCTGGGTATTGGATCAGACGTTCGATGTAGCTCGTGACGAGTTCTTCTGGTGCGATAAGGTGATCAACAGGAATAGCGCCAGATTTAAACAGGGCTTCTTTTTCTGCCAAGTATTCTGGAGAGCGAATACGTGCAACGCGGTTTGGGGTATTGAATAGAGTGAACGCGACCTGACAGGCAGCCATGTTGGTTTCATCAGTGTTGGTTACTGCGACGAGCATATCGGCGTCTTGCGCGCCAGCTTCATGCAGCACGTCTGGGTGGCTCGCATGGCCATTGACCACACGCAGGTCGTATTTGTCCTGCAATTCACGCAGTCGGTCGGCATTATTGTCGACGATGGTGATGTCGTTGTTTTCACCCACTAGGTTTTCTGCCAGTGTGCCGCCAACCTGACCTGCACCAAGAATAATGATCTTCATACTCTTTTCTCGTATCTGAAAAAGGCGATTGAAATCACTTCAATCGCCCTATTTAGCATGCTGTTACGCGTGTGTTTTAGTTAGCACTGCGTAGTAGAAACCATCCATATCTTCTTCGCCTGGTAGAATTTGACGACCAGGCTGGTCGGGATCAGAATCCAGCAGTTGCGCATCCGCGGTACGTGCTAAAAACGCTTTTACTTGCTCCACGTTTTCTTGCGGTGTGATTGAACAAGTCGCGTAAACCATGGTGCCGCCGGGCTTCAGTTGCGTCCACATGGCATCAAAAATTTCACTTTGCAGCTCTGCTAATGCGGTGATGTCGTCTGCACGACGTAGCCATTTGATGTCTGGGTGACGACGAATCACGCCAGTCGCAGAACATGGGGCATCCAGCAAAATGCGATCAAATTGCTCGCCTTGCCACCATTCTTGTGGATTACGCGCATCACCGCAAACCACTTTTGCCTGAAGGTTGAGACGCTTCAGGTTTTCATGCACACGTTTCAAGCGTGTGTCGTCGCAGTCAATCGCGACCACTTCACTGCCTGACGTGCGCTCTAGAATGTGCGCCGTCTTGCCACCTGGCGCTGCACAGCAATCTAAAATCAGTTCGCCGTCTTGTGGTTTTAGATAGTTGATCGAGAGCTGCGCCGCCGCATCTTGGACCGAAACCCAACCTTTTTCAAAACCAGGTAGCTTCATCACGTCACATGGTGCGGCCAATTTTATGGCGTCCATTGCTTCTGTGTGTGGCGTGCTATCAATGTTTTCATTTTTGAGTAGCGTTAGGTATTCATCACGAGTATGGTGCTGGTGGTTTACACGCAGCCACATTGGCGCTTTTTGGTTGTTGGTTTCAACAATGCTTTCCCACTGCTCTGGGTAAGCTTCTTGCAGCAGTTTAAGTAACCAGCTTGGGTGGCCGTACTTGCCCGAATTGTTGCTGACCGCCATTTGGTCTAGCTCTTCTTGGTTGCGCTGGTAGTTACGCAATACCGCGTTGATAAGACCGCGCAGACGAGGGCCTTTCAGCTCTTTAGTACCTTCAACCGTTTCACCGACTGCAGCGTGCGCAGGAATACGCATGAAGCTTAGTTGATAAATGCCAACCAAAATAAGGTGATGGAAAACGCGTTGTTTGCCTTTTAACGGCTTATCCATCAATTGGTTTGCAATCATTTCTAGGCGAGGGAGGTAACGTAGAGCGCCGTAACAGATCTCTTGTAGAAGAGCGTGGTCACGTGGTCGTACGTTTTGTTGAGCCGCTGGAAGAGCGCTTGAAAGTGAGTGGCCCTTGTCGACGACAAGATACAAGACGTTGGCAGCCGCAGCGCGAACATTCATGATGAGTACCTTAAAGTAAAGGAGGGCATCTCTGCCCTCTAAAAGTTCGTATTATTGGTCTTTGACACTATTGTCTGGCTTTTTAAACCAGTTGGGTGCCAACTTCAAACCAAGATGCACGTGAGTTCAAAATATCTTGAACTGACATGGCTTTTTTACCCGGAACTTGCAGTTGTTCCAGTACCAGTGTGCCATTGCCTGTCGCAACATAAATACCGGTTTTATCTGCTTGCACAATCGTGCCCGCTGGCTTGCCACTGCTTTGTTCTGCCACACGGCTTTGCCATACTTTGATGCTGTTTTCAGCCGCTTCAAAGTGGCTCATTGGCCATGGGTTGAATGCGCGAACGCAACGCTCAATGTGTGCCGCGTCGTCATTCCAATTAATGCGTGCTTCTTCTTTGCTTAGCTTCTTCGCGTAGTTTGCAAGCTCGTCATCTTGCTTTACTGGCTCAGCTTTACCTGTTGCGATGTCTGCTAGGCAGTCAATCAGAGCATCAGGGCCTAAGCCTGCAAGTTTTTCGTACATAGATGCGCTGGTGTCACTTGCTTCAATCGGCAATGTTGCGATTTTCAGCATGTCACCTGTATCCAAGCCAATGTCCATCTGCATGATGGTTACACCTGTTTCTGCATCACCAGCCCAAATTGAGCGTTGGATAGGAGCTGCACCACGCCAGCGAGGAAGAATCGAACCGTGCACGTTAATACAGCCCAGTTTAGGCGTATCTAGCACGACTTGTGGAAGCAATAGACCGTAAGCCACAACCACCATGATGTCGGCGTTCAGATCAGCAAGCTCTTGCTTGGCTTCATCTGATTTGAAGTTTTCTGGCTGGTATACCGGAATATCGTGCTCAAGCGCGATGGTTTTCACTGGGCTGGCAGTAAGCTTCTTACCACGACCTGCTGGGCGGTCTGGTTGAGTGTATACCGCAATTACTTCGTGCTCCGAAGACAACAACGCCGCCAAGTGACGGGCGGCGAAATCCGGAGTACCTGCAAAGACAATACGTAAAGACTGACTCAAGGTAGGCTTCCTTCTAATTAAATTGTATCGAGATTAAGCGTTTTGCTGTTTCTCGTTAAAGCGTTTGATTTTCGCTAGCTTGTCTTGAATACGCTTACGCTTAAGTGGCGATAGGTAATCAACGAACAGTTTACCCATTAGGTGGTCTAGTTCGTGTTGAACGCAGATTGCTAGCAGATCGTCAGCGTCAAATGTGTATTCTTTGCCGTCGCGATCTAGGGCTTTAACCGTAACTTCAGCAGCGCGAGGCACAAGTGCGCGAGCACCTGGTACCGATAGACAGCCTTCTTCGATGCCGTCTTCACCACGCTTTTCCAGAATCTCAGGGTTGATAAGCACCATCGGCTCATCGCGAGTTTCTGAAATATCAATCACTACGATACGTTTGTGGATATCAACCTGCGTTGCAGCAAGGCCAATACCTTCTTCGTCGTACATGGTTTCAATCATGTCATCGACGATTTTTTGAATCTCAGGTGTCACCGCTTCAACAGGCTTTGCGACTGTGCGCAGGCGATCATCCGGGAATGTTAATACTTGTAATACAGACATATTCACTCGAAATATTGAACTGTGCCGAAACAGCACAAACCTTGTTGTCTCAATTCTAGACATTTTATAGCCTAAATGACAGCATCCTTGCACCAATTTCCATTCTGGTTCCTGCTTAATAGATCAAGGACGAGGGTCATGAATCGAATTTTCCGCAACGTTGCCAGTGTTACGTTGCCGTTACTTTTCTCTTTCAACGCTGTAGCAAATGTGGATGCGAACCCACTGACTGTTAAAGATGATGCGCCACAAACATATGTAGTTGTGAAGGGCGATACGCTATGGGATATTTCGGCCATGTACTTGGATAGCCCGTGGTTGTGGCCTCGTTTATGGCAAGTAAACCCAGAAATCGATAACCCTCATTTAATTTATCCCGGAGACAAGCTGTCTTTGGTGTGGATTAACGGTCAGCCCGTGTTGAGCCTAAAACCGGTTAAGAAGCTGAGCCCGAAAGCTCGCATCACAGAAAAGAAAGCCGTACCAACGGTCGCGGAAGGTTTGGTGATGCCTTACCTCAAATCGGATCGGTTGCTAGATAAAGATTCGTTGAACAGAGCAGCAAAAGTGATGGGTAGCAGCAAAGGCAGTAAGTATCTGACTGCAGAAGATGTGCTGTATATCAATGGCAATCAGACCGCGACAGGTTGGGCTATTTACCGACCAGTAGCTACCTTTTCGCGTGACGATGTGTCCGAAGAGATTACCGCGCTGCGTTTGATTGCCAAAGGCGAGCTCGTTGAAGCTTCGAGTGATTATTCAGGTTTGAAGCTTACATCGCAAATGCAAGAAATCCTACGTAACGATATCGCGTTGCCAAATCAATCGGTTGAGAATACTGACTTCACGACTACGTTCTATCCGCTGCCGTCGCCACAAGGCAGTTCTGCAAAGTTGCTAGGTAATATCGAAGGTATTCGCTTTAGTTCAACTAACCAAGTCGTGGTGATTGATAAAGGCACGTCAGATAATCTCAAGCAAGGCAGTGTGTTTGATTTAAAAGAAGACGCGCACCCAGTTTACAAAGACGGCGATGAGTTCAAGAAAGAGTTTGGCGTGCTTGATAAGAAAATTACTTTGCCTCAAAGCAAAGTTGGTGAGTTGCTGGTCATTCGTCCTTATGAGTACTTTAGCTTGGCACTGATCACTAACAGTACGAAACCCATTAACCAAGATATTTCGGTGGTGTCACCGTTGGCGGACGAATTAACCATCGATGAATCGACGAAATAACGATGATCTCGTTGCCTGGTTAAAACTGAGTTGTTTACCAGGCATTGGCGGCGTCAAAATGAATAAGCTACTGGCAAGAGACACGCCATGTAACATCGTAAACTTCTCTCCTGAACAGCTACAACAACTTGGGTTAACAACTAAGCAAATTCAAGCTTGGGCTTCAACAGATAAAGAAGTCGATGCTTGTTTAAGCTGGCTTGAGGCTTCTACAAACCATCATATCCTGACACTGACTGACCCGCGTTATCCACCTCAACTCAAACAAATCGTTGCACCGCCACCTCTACTTTTTGTTCAAGGAAACCCTACTTGTCTTTCTCAGCCACAAATCGCGATGGTTGGCAGTCGAAATGCGAGTATTGATGGATTACAGCATGCACGTCAGTTTGCTGCAGAGTTTGTTCAGCACGATTTTATTGTCACCAGTGGTCTCGCTTTAGGCATTGATGGTCATGCGCATGATGGTGCGTTGCAAGCGGGTGGTAAGACGATTGCGGTGCTAGGATCTGGCTTAGAAAATATTTATCCGGCACGTCATCGTGGTTTAGCGCAACGTGTTATTGAACATGGGGCTTTGGTGTCTGAGTTTCGGCCTAATGCCAAGCCGCGCCCAGAAAACTTCCCGCGTCGTAATCGTATTATTAGTGGATTATCGCTTGGTGTGCTGGTCGTCGAGGCGGCGAAAAAGAGCGGCTCGTTAATTACAGCTCGTTACGCGCTTGAGCAAGGTCGAGAAGTATTTGCGCTGCCAGCGTCAATCAATGCCCCCAATGCCTGCGGTGGAAACCAGTTGATACGTCATGGCGCTTGCCTCGTAGAAAAGACGAAAGATGTCTTAGATGAAATACAGTCCTTGCTTGATTGGTCTATTAATCAGAGTACCGATTTATTTTCTACGTTAAATGATGAAGAAGAATTGCCATTTCCTCAGCTGTTAGCTAACGTAGGAAGTGAAGCTACACCGGTTGATATTCTTGCAAACAGGACCAATATACCTGTCCAAGAAGTCATGATGCAGCTCTTAGAGTTAGAACTCTCTGGGCATGTCGTTGCGGTTTCAGGTGGCTATATTCGAAAGGGGAGGGGCTAGCTATGATGATGGATATACTGATGTATCTATTCGAAACCTACATCCATAGCGATGCAGAGTTACAGGTCGAACAAGACGAGTTGGAAGAAGAATTGCTTCGCGCTGGCTTCCAACAAAAAGATATCTATAAAGCCCTTGTCTGGTTAGAAGAGCTCGCAGCGCTGCAGCAAAGTGATACATCTTCTGCGATTTCGGCTTGTATCGCGTCATCATCGACTCGTATCTACACTGCGAAAGAGATACAGCGTTTGGATTTGGAGTGCCGAGGTTTTTTATTGTTCCTTGAGCAAATCAATGTATTGACGACAGAAACTCGTGAAATGGTGATTGACCGAGTGATGGGGCTAGAAACGAGCGAGTTTGAGCTTGAAGACCTCAAATGGATCATTTTGATGGTGCTGTTTAATGTGCCTGGTAATGAAAACGCTTATACGCTAATGGAAGAGCTGTTGTACACCAAAGAACAAGGGATTCTTCACTAACCCAATCTAGGCAAGTTCGAGTTTAGCTAGCAAGAACGCGAGCTTGTCTTTTGGTGTGTTTTTCACGAAACGGTAAGTATGAGTAGTAAAATCGACAACACCCTTTTCTCTGCCCATGAACACTCATTGGAACACGAGCCGTGTCCTAAATGTGGCAGCGAGTTGACCCTCAAACATGGCAAACACGGTCCCTTTCTTGGCTGTAGCCACTACCCAAGCTGTGATTACATCAAAGCCCTGCACAACAATGATGGACACATCGTCAAAGAGCTTGGCGTTCCTTGTCCAGATTGTGGTAACGAGTTGGTATTACGCCAAGGGCGTTATGGCATGTTTGTTGGTTGCAGTAACTATCCGGCGTGCCATCATATTGAGTCGATTAATCAACCTGAGCCAGAAAAGCAGTCGCAAGAGCACCACGCGTGCCCTGAATGCGGTAAAGGTCATTTAGTTGAACGTAAGACGCGTTTTGGTAAAACTTTCTACGCATGTGATAACTACCCTAAATGCAAATTTGCTGTGAACCTTGCTCCGGTCAAGGGGCGATGCGAAGAATGTGGTTTTACGTTGTTGGTGGAGAAGAAACTCGCCAGTGGTGTGAAATTGCAATGTGCCAACCGTAAGTGCCAGCACACTCAACAAGGGTAAATACATCAAAGGAATTAAAAAGGGTCGCATCGTGCGACCCTTTGTGGTTTTTGGGGCTAGATTTTAGCGTTGTGCTTGTTTCGCAAACTCGTGCACGGCTGGGAAAGCCTGTTCATCCAATACGTCTGCTAATGCACAAAGTTTACGATTAAGTTCGCCAGTGTAGTCACCACATACGTTGATGTGGCCCATCTTGCGACCCGCACGTTTTTCTTTGCCGTACCAATGAATGTGGCAACCATCCATCGCTAGCAATGCTTCTGGTAGTGTGTCTTCACCAAGAATATTAATCATCGAGGTTTCACGAACCAACTTCGTGCTACCCAAAGGCATGCCGCACACGGCGCGTAGATGATTCTCAAATTGACAGGTTTCTGCACCCTGTTGAGTCCAATGACCAGAGTTGTGTACGCGTGGTGCGATTTCATTGACTAGCAAAGTACCGTCAACATCGAAGAACTCCAGCGTTAGCACACCAACGTAATTCAAGCTGTTGGCAACGGCCGTGAACATCTGTTTTGCTTGCTCTTGCAACTCTGGTGCATCAATCGCAGTAGAAAGGCTCAATACACCATTGGTGTGGACGTTCTCTGCCAGAGGGTACACTTCAACGCTGCCATCTTTACCGCGAGCACCAACCAGTGAAACTTCGCGGTTAAAAGGGACAAATTCCTCAGCAACAATCGCTTGAGTTGGTGTTGCGGCAATGCACTCTGCCATCTCAGTCCAAATGTCGTCGACTTGAGAAGCTTCTTTTAAGCGCCATTGGCCTTTACCATCGTAGCCACCCAATGCACTTTTCAGAACCATTGGCATACCAACGTGTTCAATTGCGCGCTCAAAGTCTTCACGAGTTTCAATGACGTAGTATTTCGCGTTGCGCACGCCAGCATCATCAAGCAGTGCTTTTTCAATACGGCGATCACCACCTGCTTTGATGGCTTGCGTACTTGGTAGGAACTTGCCGCTCGCTTCGCAAACCTTGAGCACGTCATGTGGAATATGCTCGAACTCGGCAGTAATCACATCAACTTGCGTAATCGCATTTTCCAAGCCATGGCTAAGTACCTGTTGAGTTAAAGGGTGAACGACATCACCGCTGCTGACATCGTAAGCTGAAATTTGAATATTCAGTGGCGCACCAGCCAGAGACATCATACGAGCCAACTGACCCGCACCAAGAACCAGTACATGCATCTGATTAATCCTCTGCAGGGTTTGCATTTGCGAGAACTGTTTCCGTTTGCTCATTACGGAATGCTTCTACCTTCGCCATGATGTTTTCATCATGAGTGCCTAGGATTTGCGCAGCTAGGATACCGGCGTTTGCTGCGCCCGCTTCGCCAATCGCCAATGTACCAACCGCAATTCCCTTTGGCATCTGTACAATAGAAAGCAGTGAATCCATACCTTTCAGTGCACGAGACTGAACGGGAACCCCAAGCACTGGCAAACTAGTAAACGCCGCCGCCATACCAGGTAGGTGGGCTGCACCACCTGCGCCTGCGATGATAACTTTGATGCCGCGTTCTTTTGCGCCACTGGCGTAGTCAGCCAGTAATTGAGGAGTTCGGTGTGCTGACACGACTTTTGTTTCGTAAGGCACGCCAAATTGATCTAGCATGTCCGCTGCTAGTTTCATGGTTGGCCAATCGGATTTAGAACCCATGATGATACCGACTTTCATCTCAAACTCCTTTAAGCTGCAAAAATTAGGTGAGCTATAAATTTGTGCGCATTATACGGGGATTTTTATCTCAAGCAAACGTTTGCGTCTTGTTGTTGGCGCTATTGATACATTTTATAAAAAAATTGCTTTAGTGTCTGAGAATGAATATTTGTACACTTAGTGAAAACAACACAGTCAAACAAATAGGAAGTAATCGGTGGATAACTTTGAACAAGTGCTCAACGCACTCAAGCAAGGCGAAGTGATTGCCTATCCAACAGAAGGGGTTTTTGGTGTCGGATGTGATCCAGATAACCCAGAAGCAATTCAAAAGCTATTAGAGCTCAAGCAGCGTCCGGTAGAAAAAGGGCTGATTCTCATCGCTGCAAGTTACGATCAGCTCTTGCCTTATATTGATGAATCTCAGTTGACTGAAGAACAATTACAGACTGTTCATGCCACTTGGCCAGGCCCATACACTTGGATCATGCCAGCGAGCGATAAAGTATCCAACTGGGTTTCAGGGCAGTTTGATTCAATTGCGGTTCGTGTGACTGATCATCCTTTGGTGCAAAAAATGTGTAATGCATTCGGAAAGCCGTTAACCTCTACCAGCGCGAATCTTTCCGGCTTACCACCGTGTATGACCACGGAAGAAGTCGAAGAACAGTTGGGTGATAAGCTGGTCGCCATTCTTCGTGGCGAGACCAGCGGTCGTGATAAACCCAGCGAGATTCGTGACGCCAAAACTTCACAAATATTAAGACAGGGTTAACCCTGCTAGCCAGCCATCATTAGGTTTCACGTAATAGGTAATAACGTATGTCAGCGATCGATAAGCACGCCGTAAAGCAGTTCTTGATGTCACTTCAGGACTCCATTTGTCAGCAGTTAGAACAAGAAGATGGAAAGGCCGTCTTTGTCGAAGATGCATGGCAACGTGAAAAAGGAGAGCGTCTGGGTGGCGGTGGTCGCTCACGTGTTTTGCGTGATGGCCTTGTTTTCGAGCAGGGAGGCGTGAACTTCTCGCATGTGGAAGGGAAAGAAATGCCAGCATCTGCGACAGCGCATCGCCCAGAGCTAGCGGGTCGTCGTTTTGAAGCGATGGGTGTTTCTTTGGTTATTCACCCTAAAAACCCTTACGTACCGACTTCACACGCCAATGTCCGCTTCTTTATTGCAGAAAAAGATGGCGAAGACCCAATTTGGTGGTTTGGTGGTGGTTTTGACCTAACGCCGTTCTATCCATTTGAAGAAGATTGCCAATCATGGCACGACACTGCAAAACTGCTTTGTGCGCCATTTGGTGACGATGTTTACCAAGAGCATAAAGCATGGTGTGACAAATACTTCTTCCTACCACATCGTAATGAAACTCGCGGTGTTGGCGGTTTGTTCTTTGATGATCTAAACCAGTGGGAATTTGATAAGTGTTTTGCTTACATCAAAGCAGTGGGTGAAGGCTATTGCCAGGCTTACTTGCCGATCGTTTCTCGTCGTAAAGAGATCAAGTATGGTGAGCGTGAGCGTGAATTCCAACTATATCGTCGCGGCCGTTACGTAGAGTTCAACTTAGTGTATGACCGTGGCACCTTATTTGGTTTACAAAGTGGTGGGCGTACTGAGTCGATTCTGATGTCAATGCCGCCGCTCGCTCGCTGGGAGTACTGCTACGAGCCAGAAGCGGGATCGCCAGAAGCTGAACTTTACGAGCGATACCTAACGGCCCGAGAGTGGTAAGCACGGAATCTCCTTTTCTATATAGATAGATAGTGATAGGGTCATCTGTAATCAGGTGGCCCTGTTTTCTCTATATCTAAGTAAGGAACAAAGGTAAGGAAATGACCCAGCAAATCGATCGCTATGCCGTGTTTGGTAATCCTATCGGACACAGTAAGTCGCCATTCATTCACACCTTGTTTGCTCGTCAAACTAATCAATCTTTGGTGTATACCGCAGAAAGTGCACCTGTTGATGGTTTTATTGACGCGGCGAAGGTGTTTTTTGCTGAAGGTGGCAAGGGGTGCAACATCACTATGCCATTTAAAGAAGATGCTTATCAATTTGCTAGTCGATTGACAGAACGGGCTCAGTTAGCAGGCGCGGTAAATACCCTCAAGAAGTTAGACGATGGTGAAATCATCGGTGACAACACTGATGGTGCAGGTTTAGTGCAAGATCTGCTTCAGCATCAGGTTGTATTGGAAGGCGCGCGAATCCTAATTATTGGCGCTGGTGGTGCCGCTCGTGGTGTTATTAAGCCACTACTTGATCAAAAGCCGACCTCTTTAACCATTACCAACCGTACCTTTAGTAAAGCACAGGAGCTCGCAGAGCTGTTTGTCTCTCACGGTCCTATCCTCGCCAAAGAGATGGCAAGTATTGATGAAGAGTATGATGTCATCATTAACTCCACATCCGCTTCTCTTAGTGGTGAACTGCCGACTATTTCATCTTCCATCTTTGCCGCTAACAGTACAAGCTATGACATGATTTATGGCAAAGGGGTGACGAGCTTTAACTTATGGGCAAAAGAGAATGGTGCCGCTCATGCGTATGACGGTCTTGGAATGTTAGTTGGGCAGGCTGCGGAAAGCTTTATGCTCTGGCGTGGCTTACGTCCTGGTGCCAAACAAATTCTCAGAGAACTAAGAAAGAACCTTGAAGGTCAATAAGCGATGAATCAATCCATCTTATTCCCAGATATTCAATCATGGGATGAAGTATCACAATCGGTAAACTTTTCGGCGCAACAATCAGGCGCACTAATAGAGTGCTTTGTGACGAAACAAAAGTTAGAAAAGCTCAGTGGTTCACTGATTGAAACTGAGCAAGCGGCAATTAAAGTGTTTACTGATTACCGATTCGACCTAGAAGAAATGGCTGAAGAGCTAATAGAAGATGAAGCCTTCAACGAAGAAGGCTATATCATCATCGGTTAACAGGGCTTTAGTTCAAGTCTTTTACTTCATTTAAGTAGTCGTTTTTGTTCTGCACATAGTTGTTGGCAGACTTTTGCAAGAAAGCTCGTTCTTTTTCTGATAGAGGGCGAGCTTGTTTTACTGGGCTTCCAACATATAAGTAGCCACTTTCTAATACTTTCCCAGGTGGCACTAAACTGCCTGCTCCGATCATCACCTCTGACTCAATTACAACAGCATCTAAAACAATAGCTCCCATACCAACCAAAACACGATCGTGGATCTCACAACCGTGCAGCATCACTTTGTGGCCAATCGTAACGTCATTACCAATAATCAATGGGTAGCCGTTTGGGTTTTCGGCGTTCTTATGGGTGACATGCAAAACACTGCCATCTTGAATATTCGTTCGATCACCAATGTGAATGTGGTTTACATCGCCTCGCGCTGCTACCAATGGCCAAATGCTAGAATCATCGCCAATTCGGATATCACCGACTAAAACAGAGGTTGGGTCAACGTAAACACGCTCACCAAGTTCAGGCTTTATACCTTTGTAGCTTCTCATTGAGCTCATCTTTTTTCCTTATTCAGGGCGATTACAGGGTGTATGGAGGTAGAATAGTAGTGAAAACTCGCCTTTTAGAATAAAAAACACCCAAACGATAAAAAAATCAAAAAAAACGAGAAAAAGGGCTTGCCAATGTGATCGCAATCTCTATAATGCCACCTCGCTGA
>NZ_JAWOWP010000013.1:0-140648 GCF_033340555.1 Vibrio sp. 1069 | reverse complement strand
CGCCATGATTCACATCAAGAATACTTGAATAAAAAGAATGGGATGAGACAGATGGCTACAAAGTGCCAGTTAACGCCCTGTTAAGGTGTGAGCAACATAATACCGATGCCGCAGCATACCACTTTAATCACTTAAACTAACGCATGATGAAAATGCCATGCGTTGCGAATCACTCTTGAACAGTTTGTTAGTATTCAGACCCAACCTGTTACACCTAACTTAGAAAGAAGTCTTACTTATCAGTTCTCTATCGTTTTGATCCCACAGTTTTGACAGATCGTATGCCGAGAAAACTCATCCATAGAAGCTAAAAATGGACCAACTGCCCAACCTTTGATTAATCCAGCAATAAACTCTTTACGCTTTTGATGTTTTACACCAGCAAAAGGACTTGGGTTCCTAATCAATACGGTAATATGTTTAGATTTAATGTTACAAGAAGAACACTGATATTTGTCTATCTGATGAAGCACTAATTTTCCTCCTGAATACTAACGCCTTGTTAAGGTGTGAGGCACGCAATACCGAAGGTTCCGCATAACACCTTAACCACTAAAGCCAACGCATAGTAAAAATGCCACGCGTGCCGAATCACTCTTGAACAATTTGTTATACGAATTTTTTCAGTGCCAACACTTGCTGTTCAAATAACTCACAATCTGACTTTGAGTATGACTTAGCGACATTACCCCATTGAACGCCCGTTTCATCTATGTGGCGAAACTCGACTTGAAGGGCATATTTAGAACAACGAAAAAGAGCAAAAACCAAACCTACAACCGTCAGACTAAGAACTAAAACTAGTAGCCATTGTGGCACCTCTTCCAACCTTGGAATAACTAACCAAACTGCCCCTGAAAAAACACACACCCAGAATAAAACTTGACCTAAATTATCAAGAAAACTTAACTTTTTAACCCTAACATTGTTTATCTTAGACAAAGGATATGAGTCTTTCTTAAACCTGAACTCTTTTGAATCCAAGCTAAAATCAGTATTTTTGTACATAATTTCCCTCTATTCGTATAACGCCCTGTTAAGGGGTGAGCAACGCAATACAAAAGCCGCCGCATACCACCTTAACCACTAAACGCAACGCATATTGAAAATGCCACGCGTTGCGAATCCCTCTTGAACAGTTTGTTAGCCGCTCATTCCCAAAGGTTATTGCTTGCTCAATAGGAGCTTACGCAAGTCTCTCTCAGCACGCATAACAAACAGAATAAATACTTTGTCGCCGTCTTGTTTATAGAAAATACGGCACGGATTAACTACAACTTCACGATAACTTAGATGTTCTAGTTCAGGCGGAATGCGACCCGATTCAGGGAAAGACTCTAAGCGCTCGACTTTAGAAAAGATCGCTTGAACCAATTGTTTTGCAGCTACGATATTTTCAAGTGCGATGTATTCAGCGATATCATTGAGGTCGGATAGCGCTGGCTCAGTCCAGATTATTTCAGCCATTTTGACATTTTGTTCTTGGCTTCATCGTGACTCACCACTTTACCGTCAGCTAATGCACGTTCACCTCGTGCAATCCCCTCAAGAATAGCTAAACGATTTTGCATAAACTCGTAATCATCAACATCAACCAGATATGCGGATGGCTTACCATGTTCGGTAATTAACACTGGTTCTTTAGTGTCGTGGAGATCGGCAAGGATCTTTGTTGCTTGGCGTTTGAGTGATGTAACTAGTTCTACTTTCATGAGAGCTGCTCCAAAGGAATACTAAAGTGATACTATTCTATCACTTTGAGTATAGCAAGCTCCATGACGGCTAACGCCTTGTTAAGGTGTGAGGCACGCAATACCGAACCCTCCGCATAACACCCTAACCACTAAACCTGACGCATAGCAAAAATGCCACGCGTGCCGAATCACTCTTGAACAATTTGTTAGCAGTTTTTTCTACACAAAATTATGCTTTTATCGCATACACCGTTATGTGGTTTGAAGTTTCACGCTCATAGACACTGACATGAAGCACTTGGAACCCTGCTTTCTCTAGTTCAACAACTAGATCACTTTCAGAGGTAACATGACGATATGGACTGCCATCCCTATAAGTTTCATAGCTAATTTCATTTTTAGAGCACAAGCTACTGACAAAAAATACCCCGTTTTCAGACAGTGAACGATAAACATGACTCAAAAATATGACTCGATCTGCACCGATAATGCAATGCAAGCAATTACCGTCAATAACAACATCATAACGTTCTGGAAGTTCAAGAGACGCTACCGTTAGGTCCGCTAAATAATAATTACCCTCGACTCCTGTTGCTCTGGCTTTTTCCTTTGCCCATTCAATTGCGGTTGGTGAAATATCTATACCTGCCACCTCAAAGCCTAACTTCTGGAAAGCTCTGCAATGATGTCCTTCACCGCAACCTAGTTCGAGCAGTTTACCTTGCACCGTTCGTTTAAATAGCTCGAGAAAACGCTCAACTAAAACTGCTTTAGACATTCGCTCGTTGCCACCCCAACCTTCCCAGCCAGCTTCGCGAGCTTCAACATACATGTCTTCATGAACTTGGTAGTTTTGTTTCATATTCATCCTTGACTGCTAACGCCCAATTAAGGTGTGAGGCACGCAATACCGATGCCGCCGCATAACACCTTAATCACTAAAGCCAACGCATAGCAAAAATGCCAAGCGTGCCGAATCACTCTTAAATTGTTTGTTATAAGCCGCCCTTAAGCATTACGAAAGCGCTCTATTTCACTAGACCAACGCACTGAAATATCAAACAGTTGGTAGCAAAGTGCTCGAATACACTCTGGTGTGAAAATCATATACTCCTGATTTACAAACTCAAAAACGTTGCCATGGCATAAATTGTTTCTTACTCGAACGACCTCGACCATTTCAAAGTTAGGCTTTTGGCTTTCTAGACGTGCCACAAAATTATTTTCACCATCAAAGGCTAACTTTGTAACATCCAACCCGATCTCACGCGCATTTAACAACAAATTATTACTTAAGCATTTATATGCTGATGGTTCTGTGTATACGTGTGGGGAGTTTTGGTTGTTAATAATGACCCTTATAGTTGATTCAATTCCATTTAAAAATGATACAACAGCAGGTAGATAAAGCTCATTGTGCGCAGCTTGAGCGCCTTGAATGAAATAGAAGTGACATTCTGCCATTTGAATTTGTTGGGCATAAGACGTTGTATCAAAATCCTTGCCATTTAGATGCACTATTGCTTCCATGTATACTCCTAGGCTTATAACGCCGCGTTAAGTGGTGAACAACGCGACCACCCAACCTAACCCTTTGTGCCGTAAACACTAAAGTTGAATCAAACTGAAAATGCCAAGCGTTGTGAATCCGTCTTGAACGCTTTGTTATGCGTATGTTTTTGATATATCCGTATAGGTTATTTGATTTGTAGGATTTAGAAATTTGTTGAACTCGAATTTCGCCACTACATTTTCGGCATCACGCACCGAACCTGACGCAATTTCCTCGCTATCGTATTCTAAACAAACATCCAGATCGATAGCTGCTTCAGAAAAAATACTTGCAAGGTCTTTCGCCAAGGTTTTTATGAGTTCTTCCTTGCCCTTAAAGCCATGAAACTTGGTAGTAACCATTGCCTTCCCCATTCTATGTACCCTTTTAAATCATTACTTTACCACTAAAGGGAACGATAATCACACATACGCATAACGCCGCATTAAGTGGTGAGCAACGCAGACCACTGAACTTAAAGCATTGTGCCGTAACCACTGAAGTTGAAACAAACCAAAAATGCCGAGCGTTGGGAATCCGTCTTAAATGCTTTGTTATGTGCGTTGCTGAATAATTACTTGCCTTTCGCTTCAGCATAATAATTAAAGTCACTTGTTCCATTTGATGGCTGACGATTGGGTTTAGCGGTCTGATCTTTATGTTGCCGTAAAAGCTCTTTCTGATAATGCTTTAGAGGTGGGGCTGAACGTGTACTCTTTATTTTCTGAGACCAGCCTCGCTCAAAGTCATTATACTCTTGTGAATTTCGCGGATAGGGATTTTCATAATGTTTAGCAGCATAACCTTTTTTATACGCTTCCGTACGTCCCACCATAATTATTGAGTACTCCTTATTTTTGGTCATAGCACATAACGCCCGCTTAAGTGGTGAGCAACGCTATCACGATACTCAATTATTGCACCGTAAACACAAAAGCCAAATCAAACCAAAACCGCCGAGCGTTGCGAATCCATCTTAAAGCGTTTGTTATGCGATTTTTCAAAGATTGTTATTAAGCCTTTGATTAAGCTCCCATAAGGCTATTCTGTTTGAGTCATATTTCAAAAGTTCACTAGCCTCTTGAAAACCACACCAACGAAATTCTGTATGCTCATTTGATAGCTGAGGCTCAGTAGACACTCGAACTGAAAAAGAATATTCAGGCACTACAAACTGATGATTAGTCCAATTTCATGACCCGCATAGTACACTTTTGGGAGCATACACATTGAGTCCAATTGCTGCCAATCACAGCCAATTAAACTAGTTTCTTCTATAAGTTCACGCTTTGCTGCCTCGAGAATGGATTCACTATCTTCACCACCGCCTGAAATAGCTTGCCATACACCATTATCACTTCGTTTTCCGATTAAGTAACGAGGTTGTTCAATGAGTATTTGATACGGAAATACTAATACTTGAAATGGTGCTCTCATTGGTTTTTCCTCTAATCGCATAACGCCCAATTAAGTAGTGAGCAACGTCACCACCACACCTAAACCATTGTGCCGTAAACACTAAAACCGATTCAAACCAAAAATGCCAAGCGTTGCGAATCTGCTTAAATTGTTTGTTATGCGAATTCATGCGCATAAGCCAAGTTGGGTAAATGAAGATTACCTTAGACACGAAAAACCACAAACAAACCAAGCACTTTTTGTGATTCACTGAACAGCCGAAGCCACTGTGTTACAGACCAGCTTCCAACAAGTGACTAATGGTGAACTCCAGCTAGTGACTAAGCTTTTGCTCCGAGAAACTCAACCCGGCAGAATACCAGCGAAGAAGAACTACCGATAAAATTGCCCTTACCACACTTTACGCCAGCCAAACTCGCCACGAACCAACACTGAAAACCAATGAGGCAACCCACGCACTTTGACATGTTTTACGGCCTGAGTAATTCAAGAACTTGGGCCGACAATGCTAAATTGCCGGCACCGAAAACCGACTGCCAAAGAGAGCGAGAAAGAGAGATATAGAAGATTTTTTGCTCAGTCGCATAACGCCGCATTAAGGGGTGAACAACGCCACCACCCAACCTAAGCTATTGTGCTGTAAACACTAAAGTTGATTCAAACCAAAACTGCCAAGCGTTGTGAATCCCTCTTGAATGCTTTGTTAGTTGCCAAACCTAAAGCTTTGATTTGAAATTGATTGCCGCTTTGCCAACACTGTCTTTGTGTGTTTTGAAAACTCAAATCAGGCGCAGTTTCAAAGCGACTGTCACTGAAACCACTTGGAACAAACAACGCCGTAGAAAACGGGCTAACAACACCAAAAAGCTCATTTGAAAAGACAATATCACAGAGCTGACTCTCAACAAGTGAATCGGCTTCTGAAACGGCAAACCAAACTAGGAAAAGAACGAAGCTCAATTTCCGCGAGCCAAGATCCCGAAGTTCGAAGTGCAGAATCAAGCAAAGCACACGAACGATTAGACCTAAACACTCTGTTTTAGCTGCGATTTTCTCGTTGGCAACTAACGCCTTGTTAAGGTGTGAGGCACGCAATACCTAAGCTTCCGCATACCACCTTAACCACTAAAACTAACGCATAGTAAAAATGCCACGCGTGCCGAATCGCCCTTGAACAATTTGTTATGGTGATTTTTGTTGCATATGACGCAATTTAAATTTAAAGTACGCCACCCTGTTATTTGAGATGTATCAATGAAACACCTTCTACTATTAATTTCGCTTAGTCTGTCTACAAATGCACTTGCAAACTGCTATGGATCTGACTCTTACAAGACTTGTTATGACGACAATGGAAATACGTACAACGTCCAGAAATACGGCAACACTACGTCTGTTCAAGGTTACAACAGCCAAACTGGTTCAAGTTGGAATCAAACTAGCACTTCTGTAGGTAACTCGACTTACACCAACGGTACATCTGCTGATGGTAATTCTTGGAACAGTACAACGAATAAGATTGGCAGCAATACATACACAACAGGCACTGACTCAGAAGGAAACTACTTTTCTTCAACTTGCAACGAGTACGGCTGCTTCTAGCTCTAATTAACTCCAGTCTCTCTGATCTGGAGTTAAATCACCATAACGCCGCATTAAGGTGTGAGCGACGCTTGGCTATACTTGAGCGAAGCGAAAGCGCCAAGCGTTGCGAATCACTCTTAAATGCTTTGTTATGCGTTTTCTCGATTCCATTCTGCGCTTTTGTTCAGAAAAATCAGTTCTTCTTCAACGTAGTTTCTTAAAGACTCAGGTTCAATTGGAAGGTATGCTATTTTGATTGTATGCCCCCTTCGTACTAGATCTTTTACAGATTCTAACTTAGCTCCAGTTTTAGCATGCTTAGTTATCAAATGATTTCTTAAGCGTTGCCTTGCCAGTCTTCGAGTAGTTTTACCAATGTACTTCAGAGTCGGCTTATCATTGTTGTCTTCTAACTCAAAAATTGCGTAAATATTTGCTGAACCTGAAACTGAATTAAGAAGGGCTTCGTTCTCTTCTTCTATGGATTTTACATTCCAGCTACTAACAGAATTTCGAGGGTATTGGACAACTGAATGGTTTTCCTCATTGTGAATAAAGTCATTGATAGATAGAACGAATTCGTTTAGTTGAGCAATACCTTCAAATTTCATTTCTATTCCTCTAAATCACGTAAAACGCATAACGCCCTGTTAAGGTGTGAGCAACGCAACACCGATGCTGCCGCATACCACCTTAAACACTAAACACAACGCATAGTAAAAATGCCACGCGTTGCGAATCACTCTTAAACAGTTTGTTAGTCGCGAGGCACCGAGCGACAATTTTAAGCCAAACTAAACTTTGCGAACAACGAACTTTATGTGCTTTGATGCATTTAAGTCAGACGTAGTCTCAAAGCGACTATTCAATGAAACCACTTGGAACAACCAACACCGCAGAAAACGGACTGACAACACCAAAAAAGCACTTTTGGAAAACCAATCTCACAGTGCTGACTTTCAACAACGTCACTGAAACCACGTGGAACTTACAACACCAGAGAAAACGTCTTTTCAGCGAGTATATCTGCTTTTGAACCGACAAGCTCACCGAGCAAAGTTGCAACCAAAAACAGACTCTCGATTGCCCTGCTCTGTCAGTACCAAAGAAAAAAACGCTAGAACACTTGCAAAACTTTGGACTTAAAACAGCTGAAACTGAGTTTTGACCATCGGCGATGAACCTGTGCACCAGACAAGCAACTGCCAGATTTTGAGCTTAGAAACATGATTTTGATTGCTAGCTTTTTCTGGCGACTAACGCCCTGTTAAGGTGTGAGGTACGGCACACCGATGTTTCCGCATAACACCTTAACCACTAAAACTAACGCATAGTACAAATGCCACGCGTGCCGAATCACCTTGAACAATTTGTTATGTATAATTGGGCAATACTTTGAAATTCTTCTTCACTTGAAACAACTCTTCCCCCCTCTATGAATAGAAGATGTTCGACTGGTAGCTGGTCTTCTATAAGAGCACAAAGGTCTTGAACAGATTTAGCTATACCAAAGCTACATTCACATACCCTTTTTATCAGAGTACCCATTGATGTATCAGCTTGATTAGCAGCCAAATTATCAATATCTTGATCAACCCAAACATTGGCATTTGGGGGAACGCCCTTATAGTTGACAGCTATATCATGCAAAATACACGTCGAACCACTGTCATTTCTATTTCCATTCGCACAACCATTTGCTTTGCTAGAGTAAAACTGCTCCCAAATAGCAAACCCCATATTAAACGGCTTAATCTGGCGCGCTAATTGGGTGGAAAAATGAGATACTTGAGGTGTTTTACTCGTTTTAAGATAATCCCAATTCAGTCGATCAGTTTTAGCTTCGAACAAACAGAGTTTACACTCACGAGTATCATGGTCGACTAATATTATACAAGCATCAACGCCCCATGCTTGTTCTGCATTAGCTGGTAGCTTTTGTGCAACTGTAGTTGCTCGTAAAGGAAGATGAGTATTTATAATTCGACGAATATGTGCGGTCAAATTAGACGTATAATCATTTTCGTCAACTACATACCCTAAATTAAAATCGGTTCTGATTTCTGCATCCGCTATATTAATCAAATGCTCCAATTCAAAACGAATTTGATAATCAAATAGTGCCATATTACCTCTCTTTATACATAACGCCGCGTTAAGTAGTGAGCGACGCCTACACCTAACTTAAACCACCGCACCGTAAACACAAAACTCAATTTGAACCGAGAATGCCATGCGTTGCGAATCTGCCTTAAACGCTTTGTTATGGCGCAATTCTCAAAGATGGCCACCGAACTAGCCACCCTTTTGAACTCACACGATTTTCAAAGGTTTCTCGTAACCTTTTAGGATTATGTGTGACCCAGTAACTAAATAGGGATTCAAAGCCAAAAGCAGCAATACACTCATACTTATTTGACCCTACTTGACGAACTGCAACCGCTGTTTCTTTTTCTGGCCAGTAACTCATTGCATCCAACGAGCTTTGATAGGGTTCATCACCATTACGCTCATTCATTGTCGCTTGATTACGCACTTGCCAGTTAAGTTTGGGCATGCGGGCTTTAAGAAGCTCTTCGTAATCCAAGTGGGCACTGGAGTTAGATTCTATCGGATCAAAGTAGATGACATCGACATCATTTAAAGGCGTCGGTTCATTGAAATTATGCAATGAATCCCAAACTAAGTTTCGAACAAAACCTGCAGCAATATAGCATTGGGGCAAGCCTAGTTGGGACACATGTGCAAGTGCCTCAACTCTTATTGGATCTTGTTTAATTAATTCTACGATTTTGTCCATTTTCGCCCTGCGCCATAACGCCCTGTTAAGGTGTGAGCAACGCAATACCGATGCCGCCGCATAACACCTTAATCACCTAAACCAACGCATAGTAAAAATGCCACGCGTTGCGAATCACTCTTAAACAGATTGTTATGTGTTTTTACATGACGTGGCCATCATCCAAAATCACCCTCAGGTCTTCACCATGCTTTAAGAAGTCGAAAAGCAGTGTGAAATCACTAACGACACCATTAAGCGGCAAATCATATTCAACTCCCCACCCAGAGCCGTTGTCGTACTCGAAGATGTCGTTTCTTAGAACCCCTGTGACGGTTAAAGGACTTGTTATAACTGGGAGCTGGTTGTCGCCAAAATGGTCAAACCTGACCATTTCAAAATCTTCTAAACTCCACTTACTTCTAGAGTTATCTAATGGTTCATCAAGGAACGAAAAAGCATACTCTGCTTCTCCTGACGCGCATAAATCTATCCAATCTCGAACAAACGCTATGAGCTCCTCCTGACTGGATTCAATCGTAGGCTTTTTCATTGACGACTCCTTTTGTGAGAAACACATAACGCCCTGTTAAGGTGTGAGCAACGCAATACCGAGGCTCCCGCATACCACCTTAACCACAAAACCTAACGCATAGTAAAAATGCCACGCGTTGCGAATCACTCTTAAACAGATTGTTATGTTTGTTTTTCCAGTTTGAGCTCACCTGTCACTTTAGCCACTCGTAAAGCTACCGCAAAACAAACTAAATAAGGGCTGATATACCAAAATACTTGCTCAATCGGATGTTTGACTTGCGCGAGCTTAGTCTCGTCGTATCGCTTTTTTTTGCTGGTTGTATTGCTCAAACATACCATTAACCCATGTAACATCTTCCTCAACCCATTTTAAATTGAGTCCTGAGGTAGAAAATAGATTCAGGTCCAATGTTGGCAGTAAATTGAAATCGAGGGATTTTAGATGCTTAGCAACCGATAAATACCAACTGCATGGGTCGGAGTATCCATCTTCACCACCAACAGATATAAGGCCAGAACACATATCACTTTTAATCTGCCGAACTGAAAACTCGTGAACTGATTCGAGAATGGTTACCGCTCGTGTTTGCTCGGTGATAGCCCAATTACCAGCAACTGCTGCACGAATTTCAGAAACTGCACCCAGCATACCCACACCTGCTAGCAGAGGCCAAAGGTAGTCAACATACTTCCACTTACGCTTACAGAGATTAAAGCCACACCAGATTGGTAAATGGAAAGCTAATGCTAAACCGCAGGTGAGCAAAACAAAGTGAAGTGAGTTGGAGAGCATGAACTCACTCTCGAAGAAGCTTTCCATAAACTATCAAATTTCCTCTAAAAACATAACGCCCTGTTAAGGGGTGAGCAACGCAATACCGATGCCGCCGCATACCACCTTAATCACTTAAACCAACGCATAGTGAAAATGCCACGCGTTGCGAATCCCTCTTGAACAGTTTGTTAGTGCGCTTTTTCAGCGATCCCCTACCCCTTGAGCGCGTTACGCCAATACTCGACCGTTTTATCTGAAACCATGCCGGTTTCTCTGGCTGCAGCCACTAGAAACTCACACAAGTTAGCTGCTATCTGCTCATTACCGAGTAAATACAAACAACGAATTGCTCGGGTCAGGCGGAGTTGGTTGTGGTCATGACTTTTAAGCCAGACGTGGTTGGCAGGACTTAGTTCCAGTAATGAAGAAATTTCACACCCATTTCGCTGCAATCCCCAAAACTCAAGTAAAAGGTCGAGTGCTTTTAAGTGAGCAATGCGCAATTCTTCTGAGTTAGCAAAAGCCTCTCGATCTGCTTGAGTTACCAAAGGAGCATGTTGATTGAACTTAGTACCCTCATCAATTGGGAAAAGAACTTGAATATACTTATGATCATGCTCTAGCCAGAAGTGGTTGTAAGCTAACAACTGCTCTACATTGCGACCAAATTTATCTGGAGCTTTACCAGATATGAAACGAGCAATTTCACTCATTTTAAATCCTGCTAATTGTAATTTTTATCTTTGCGCACTAACGCCTTGTTAAGGTGTGAGGCACGCAATACCGAAGCTTCTGCATACCACCTTAACCACTAAAACCAACGCATAGTAAAAATGCCACGCGTGCCGAATCACTCTTGAACAATTTGTTATGTTGAGATGTTAAGCAATGCGTTCATGACTATCTAGCATCTTCACAGGCAACTGGTTTTCAACTAGAAAATGGTAAAATCTTAGATCTTCAATTAAGTCAGGAGTAGCTAGTTCAAAGTCTTGATATGTCTGATTTTTGAAACGAAACCTTACCGTATGTTCAAACCTTTTGGTTTGCGCATACAAAATTTCATTAATATCAGCAGTATTTATACTTGTACCTAAAAGAGATAAACTATTACCATCAAGCACAACTTCTAGCGACTGTTTCGGTTTGGATGTTAAATACTCAGCAGCTAAAGATACAGCACAAAAAAATGCGATGTATCCTAATTGTGTTAAAAATGGAGCCTTAGATATCTCGACTAAGTAGTAAGCAAACATGCCACAAATTAATACTCTAGTGACAAAGCTATACATTAATTTAAAACTGACCAATTTACTTTGTTTCAATAAAGTTTTCATAACTCCCTTCTCAACATAACGCCCTGTTAAGGTGTGAGCAACGCAATACTGTGTTTCCGCATACCACCTTAAACACTAAACGCAACGCATAGTAAAAATGCCATGCGTTGCGAATCACTCTTAAACAGTTTGTTATACGCTGCTACGCAAAATTTTCAAAATAGACCTGTATATCTTCGTCTAGTTTTGTAAACGCTAAAATCAACACAACAGAGTGATTTACAAACAAAGTCGTTTTTTCAGGATCATTCCACGTCTTTTCATCATATTTACCACCATGGAACAAGTTGTTTCTTATTGTTAAAACTACATCACATGCTTTTTTAAGTTCTGGAGCACCTGCATCTAAGTTAAATTTATCCCAATAAGTATTGAAAACTTCCTCACCGCTTTGATTAGTCTTATTAGTTTTTTGTTTATTTGGCCGTGTTTCTTCCGATGTTAAGTAAATATAGCTTTCTTGAATATCTTCATTAACACTAAATTCAGTTTTGTATTTCGTTACGAACTTATCCCAACTTGGTTCGGCTACTTTTTTATCCTTTAGGTAGCCAGACTCTTTTAGAGCGAACTCAAATCTAGAAAAAACAACAAAGAAGTTAAAAATGTCATCTTTTAGCCTTTGTTGTTTACGAGCATCCTGCGAAAACATCTGAAGAAATTGTTCTATTTTTTTCAATTTTTGCATAATTTTCCTAAAGCGTATAACGCCTTGTTAAGGTGTGAGGCACGCAATACCTAAGTCTCCGCATACCACATTAACCACTAAAACCAACGCATAGTAAAAATGCCACGCGTGCCGAATCACTCTTGAACAATTTGTTATGCGCGTTCTCCACGATTGAAAGCAACTACAGTAGCGCGTAATTTAGTCAGCTTAAACTCTGTAAGTAACACTGTAACAAAAGACAATATAGAAACGGAGATAAGTGCAATATTTATCAAAGCATTACCACTAAACTCATAAATACCTGACAGACCAATAAATAGCAAAAGACAGGCAATTATCGATAGAATCGAATCATTAGTTTTCACTTTATACTCATCAGCAGGTATATCTTTTATTATCGAAACCGGATTTGAAAGCCCGTCAAGCCGAACTGCAATTTTTCCTTTTTTAATTTTGACTTTTAGGCCAGAACTTCTTAACGAATTAGCTAAATCTTCCATGATTGATTATCTCCATTTCTGCGAGCGCATAACGCCCTGTTAAGGTGTGAGCAACGCAATACCGATGCTACCGCATACCACCTTAAACACTAAAACCAACGCATAGTAAAAATGCCACACGTTGCGAATCACTCTTAAACAGTTTGTTATGCGTTTCCTTCCAACAAGCTGCTGTCATACCAGATATCTTCGTAGCCATTGTTATCTATTAAGAAGCGATAGCCAGGAGGCAAACCTAGATAAGCTTGCACTTGAGGTAGGTATTTAACTATATGCTCAACATGTAGCGGGTCAAAGAAGTCTGCGTTTGAAGATAACTCTTCACCGCACCAGATATACCAACCATTAGTACCATTTTCGGGAGCGACTCTCATACCATTAATAGGAATCTGACTTAAGGTAGAGAGTGCAATTCCTAGTTTGCTACCGGCTTCCGGATGTTCCTTTGCTAAATCTTTAAACTGATTATCCAACTCTTCCTCCTGACGCATAACGCCCTGCTAAGGGGTGAGCAACGCAATACCGATGTTGCCGCAAACCACCTTAATCACTAAATTAAACGCATAGTAAAAATGCCACGCGTTGCGAATCCCTCTTGAGCAGTTTGTTAGTTTGCAAACCCAAAGCGTTGATTTACGTTATTTTAAACTTTGTAAACAATAAGCTTTAAGTGTTTTGATGCACTTAAGCCAGGCGTAGTTTCAAAGCGGCTACTCAATGAAACCACGTGGAACAAACAACACCGCAGAAAACGAACTTACAACACCAAAAAGCGCTTTTGGAAAACTAATCTCACAATGCGGACTTTCAACAAAGTCACTGAAACCACGTGAACTTACCACACCAAAGAAAACGTCCTTGCAGCAAGTAAATCGGCTTTTGTATCGACAAACTCAACGAGCAGAGTTTCAGCAAAAAAGTTCGACTCAGAGAACCCAAAAGTCACCGCACCAAAGAACAAATCAGCCGTTGAAACGATGCCAATTTTGGATTTTTACCACGCTAGTTAACACTGTAATTGAAAGCAGATACGACAGCTTAAACTTTGAACTTTTACCACTAGATCTTGCGATATAGCTGCGTTTTTCCTCTTGCAAACTAACGCCTTGTTAAGGTGTGAGGCACGCAATACCTAAGTCTCCGCATACCACATTAACCACTAAAACCAACGCATAGTAAAAATGCCACGCGTGCCGAATCACTCTTGAACAATTTGTTATGCGCGTTCTCCACGATTGAAAGCAACTACAGTAGCGCGTAATTTAGTCAGCTTAAACTCTGTAAGTAACACTGTAACAAAAGACAATATAGAAACGGAGATAAGTGCAATATTTATCAAAGCATTACCACTAAACTCATAAATACCTGACAGACCAATAAATAGCAAAAGACAGGCAATTATCGATAGAATCGAATCATTAGTTTTCACTTTATACTCATCAGCAGGTATATCTTTTATTATCGAAACCGGATTTGAAAGCCCGTCAAGCCGAACTGCAATTTTTCCTTTTTTAATTTTGACTTTTAGGCCAGAACTTCTTAACGAATTAGCTAAATCTTCCATGATTGATTATCTCCATTTCTGCGAGCGCATAACGTCCTGTTAAGGGGTGAGCAACGCAATGCCGAAGTCGCCGCATACCACCTTAAACACTAAAACCAACGCATAGTGAAATTGCCACGCGTTGCGAATCCCTCTTGAACAGTTTGTTATGTGCGTGCTTAACCTGAACAACTGTACTCTCAGAACAGCTAATCGATATAAGAGGCGACCGCAACTGGACCAAAATAGAGTTCAAGAGCGAAGTAAAAAAGTACACTTTTAGAGACTTTCTTCTTTAAAAGCACTTTAACCATAAGAAGTGTGACAATGATGTATACGATGGCAACTAACATTCTATCCCTACATGTAGCTTGAGCCTAACCGACAACATTTAGTAACCCGAACAATCAAGATGCTGGAAATGCAAAAAAGATATACAAGACCGCACCAAATACCGAGCCAGCCATGAACAAACCCAACTTAAGTGCTGTACTTTTATCCGATTCCTTTTTGGACATAGTAATTCCTTTTACTAATTTAAAATGACTTGCATACACATCTAAACGTTACGAACACCAAAGCACATAACGCCTTGCTAAGGTGTGAGCAACGCAATACCTTAGCCTCCGCATAATACCTTAAACACATAAACCGACGCATAGTAAAAATGCCACGCGTTGCGAATCACTCTTAAGCAACTTGTTATACCGCTTTGTTGAGGCTAAAATGACCAACATAAAGACCACTTAAGAGACCGATTATATGACCACTAGAATTTTAGCCGATGTTGCTGCAAGCATTACCGAATTGAAAGCTAACCCTATGAAAGTTGCAACTAGTGCTTATGGCGAACCTGTTGCAGTATTAAACCGAAATGAGCCAGCATTTTATTGCGTACCTGCCGAAGCGTACGAAATGATGATGGACAGACTCGAAGATCTTGAACTACTAGCTATTGCTAAAGAGCGTGAATCTGAAGAGAGCATTTCGGTAAATATTGATGACCTATAAACTCGACTTTAAAAAGAGCGCACTCAAAGAGTGGAAAAAGCTTGGCTCTACTCTGCAACAACAATTTAAGAAAAAGCTAATCGAGCGCTTAGATAACCCACATGTTCCAGCTTCAAAACTTTCTGGAGCTGACAACATGTATAAAATTAAGTTGCGTCAATCGGGCTACCGTCTCGTCTACAAAGTTGAAGACGATGTCATCATTGTAACCGTCTTAGCAGTCGGAAAACGAGAACGTAGCGATGTTTACCGTAAAGCCATGAAAAGGTTAGATGATTGATTGCGGTATAACGCCGCATTAAGTGGTGAGCAACGCAGACCACTGCACTTAAAGTATTGTACCGTAAACACTAAATTCAAAGTAAACCAAAAATGCCGAGCGTTGGGAATCCGTCTTAAATGCTTTGTTAGCAATATGGCTTAACCCTATGCACTGAACTCTTCTAATGCTGAAACTGCCGCTTCAGCTTTACCACTTTGAACAAAGATATGGTCGTGATAATAAGCTGCAATGACATTAGCACTAATACCCTTTGATGCTAACTTGCTAGCCACTGCTGCTGTAAGACCTACAGCTTCCAAACTGGAGTGCACCGTCAGAGTTATTTGACTATATGTACCATCAAACGACAAACCTGCCTTTTCTGCCGCTGATTTCTCTAGAACCAAAGTTAAACCCTCAGATTCAATAAACGTGGCAACTGGATTTAGGTCAACATAGTCTGCTAGCACACCAGAAACTGTACAAAACACAAACTCTGATTCCATTAGTTTTGGACTCATCGAACGCAATAATTCGTCTAGGTCTGTGATTCCTGACATATCGGTTTCCTCTTATATTGCTAACGCCGCGTTAAGTGGTGAACAACGCCACCACCAAACCTAAACCATTGTACCTTAAACACTTAAGCTAACTTGAACTGAAATCGCCAAGCGTTGTGAATCCGCCTTAAACGCTTTGTTATGAATCATTTAGTTTGATATATACAACTTGTCTAGGTTCTCCAACCTTAGTGCAATCTTCGTCGATTTGTTCAGCTAGTGCATCACCGTAGTTATCACGAATGTATGCCAGTACTTCTGGGCGACTGAATGTTGATGAGCCTTTAGATTCACCATAGTACACTTTTCCATGCTCAAACTTCACTGCACCATGTTCCTGTAATAGAGGCTTAATTTCGTCTTTAAGTGACTTTTCTTGATTAAGAAGAACTTTGATTTGACGTTTGATTTCAATTAAATCCTGAGCTAGTTGTTCGATCTTTTTTTCATTTCCATAACCTAACCTTTTTATTTTATAACGTTGAAATCTGGGTGATTCATAACGCCCAATTAAGGGGTGAGCAACGCTACCACCCAACCTAAAGCATTGTACCGTAACCACTAAAATTGAAGTAAAAGCAAAAATGCCAAGCGTTGGGAATCCCTCTTAAATTGTTTGTTATGTTTTACCACAAACACATGATTTACTTGAGAAAGAACTGCGATTTCTGACCAGTTTTCTGAACTAAACCACAAGGTAGGAACCGACTTGGCCACCAAAGGCGACCAACCAGAAACGAATAATTCCACTTCCCTGCCCAATGAGGCAACCCAACTAAGAAACAACGAGCGCCCTATCTTTCCAACCAAAGCGCAAAACAATACTGAATTGCCGAATCAACTGCCAAGCCGAAATGCTGATTGGCAAAGTACCTAAAAGCGACGTTAAGCCAGTTAAACAAGAAACCGGCCGACAATGTGGATTTGCTGAGTCTACTAGGGACGAATTGCCAAAGAGACCAAAGAAATAAACGCCAAGAAACCTTTTATTTCTTCTAAATCAAAGTGAAACATAACGCCGCATTAAGGGGTGAACAACGCAAACCACCCAAACTAAACCATTGTGCCATAAACACTTAAGCTGAACTTTGAACCAAAACCGCCAAGCGTTGAGAATCCCTCTTAAATGCTTTGTTATGTTTATTTTCTCGGCCTGCCACAATACCCAGAGAATTGACCTTCACAATCTGCACCAGACTGCTCAATTAAACTTTGGCAAAATGGGCGAACACACTCGTACATTTGAATTGTATATTGTACGTCTAGATCTGCCCCCCAAAAACTATCCATTTGTTCACTAGCTTCTACTGTGTCTTTTACACTTCCGTAGACTGGCTTTCCGTGTGCCATGGTGTCACGAATTAATTTTAGGTTCTTTAAGGCGGCTACTAAGTTACCATCCCGCTCAAGTTCGAGTTGAGCAACAGAGCAAACCTTTTTCAACTTAATATGGTAAGGCTTACGTTCATTCCAGTTTTTAACTACTCTATGACCTACAAAATTTATGGTAGCTTCTACAGCTAAGGCCATAAACAAAACCGAACTTTGACAGTCAAGAGTGATGCCAACCCTATCGCCCGAAGCATCTTTTTCTAGCGCAGTCGTCAAATGATGAAACGCAATATTCCAAAGGTCATTGTGAGGATATATATAGTAAAAAGCTGCCATAAAACTCCATAAACATAACGCCGCATTAAGGGGTGAACAACGCTAACCACCTAACTTAAACCATTGTGCCGTAAACACTAAAGCTAATTCAAACCAAAACTGCCAAGCATTGTGAATCCCTCTTGAATGCTTTGTTAGTTGCCAAACTTAAAGCTTTGATTTGAAGTTGATTGCCGCTTTGCCAACACTAACTTTACGTACGTTGAAAAACTAAAATCAGGCGCAGATCCAAAGCGCCTGTCACTGAAACCACTTGGAACAGATAGCGCCGTAGAAAGCGGACTAACAACACCAAAAAGATCTTTTGAGAAGACAATATTACAAAGCTGACTTTCAACAAGTAAATCGGTTTCTGAAACAGAAAATCCAACCACAAAAGAAACCTGAGAACGATTTTCACAAACTCGAACGATTCAAAATTGAAGTACGAAACCCCACCAAAACACACTGACTTTAACTCTAAACATTCTGTTTAAGCTGCATTTTCCTCGTTGGCAACTAACGCCCTGTTAAGGTGTGAGCAACGCAATACCGATGCAGCCGCACACCACCTTAAACACTAAAGACAACGCATGGTAAAAATGCCACGCGTTGCGAATCACTCTTAAACAGATTGTTAGTTGTAATCCCTCACGTCGTGCGTAAGGCTAAAGCCCGCTTCACGTACTAATTTTGATGCCAATAAAATGAATTCTTTAGCTTCATTGTTAGGTTGGTATTTTGAAACGACCTGAATTTCAAATAGCTTGTTCTTTGCCAACGGGTATTGATCAAACACTTCACCAGACTCAATAAATGACAAGTAAAGGTTTAGCTTTTCTTGGAGCAACAGGAGCTTTTCATTTTGGTCATCCCACCCTAAATGATCGGATATAACTAAAGTTACTTTTTCTTCGTCATGCGCAATGATGTCTACTTTATCTAGTTGCTCAATTGTCACGTCTTCTCCATTACAACTAACGCTTTCTATACGGCGATTTGCCGTTTTTATGGCAGGCTACCGCCTTCTTTCTTATCAAAAGCGCTATCAATCGTAGCACTTATATGTATGAAACAAATAGAAAAACAGTATGAATATGTGTGGTAGCGCGCGCAATTAGTCGGCGCACAGCACGCTAATTTCAAAAGTGGTGATACATTAACAGAACTGTATAAATAAACAGGTTAATTTATCATGAAAAGTCAGTTTTTACTTAGTGTAAAAGAACACATGCTTACGCGTCATTATGCGAATAAAACTATCGAAAGTTATCTATTTTGGATAAAACGCTTTATCACTTTTCACCAGCTTGCACACCCATCAACACTAGCAGAAGATGATGTCATTCAATTTCTGAGTTACTTAGCGGTAGAAGAAAAAGTTGCGGTAAAAACGCAAGCTTTGGCGCTGAACTCAATATCATTTTTATATCGTGATTATTTCAAAACCCCACTATCACTTGATATGAGATTTCAGAAATCCTTGACCGAAAAGAAACTTCCCGTTGTATTAACCAGGGAGGAGATCCGAAGATTCGTTCAGCATATCGACCCGAGGTATAGACTCCATATTCAGCTGCTTTACGGCTCAGGGCTTCGAGTTATGGAATGTTTACGCTTAAGAGTTCAAGACATCGATTATGATTATGGTGCAGTTCGCGTTTGGCAAGGAAAAGGAGGTAAAAATCGTACAGTCACATTAGCCAAAGAACTGCATGAACCACTCAAAGCTCAAGTTAATTTAGCAAGAAACTATTACTTTAAAGATAGGCACATGCCTGGTTATGCGGGCGTATACATCTCTGAAGGTTTACGACGTAAATACCCAAAAGCGGAGCTAGATTTTAACTGGCACTTTTTGTTTCCATCAACAAAGTTAAGCGCAGATCGAGACACTGGTGAACTCAGAAGGCATCATATCAATGAAAGCGCAATACAAAGAGCAGTAAAGCGCGCGGCAAGCGACGCAAGCATTGAGAAAACTGTAACTTGCCACACACTAAGACACAGTTTTGCCACGCACTTATTGGAATCTGGCGCAGACATTAGAACTGTTCAGGAACAATTAGGGCATACTGATGTGAAAACCACGCAAATCTATACTGCATTTCATCATGTCAACCACAAAAGCGCACGGCCATTGGTGAACTTAAAATAAATCAATAAAAATCAATCAATTAAACCAGCCACTCTACATAAAGCTTCTCCTGCTCATTTCATAGATGACCAAAATAAACCCTAAACATTCAAAAATGCATGCTTAACTCGCCCCATTCTTGCCCCAAATTTGCCCCATTTATCACAACAAAAAAGGAAGCAATGGCTACTATAAAAAACGTGCATTAATAATAATTTGGGCAGACCTTTGCAACAAGGCAGATCCCCCCAACGGAATTAAGCAAATATACGTCAACTAAAGAAGAATTAGTTGGTAAGGGGAACACATCCCCTAACCCTGTACAAATGTAGCAGTAAGCTGAGCTCTAGCTCCTTGCTTTCCGCCAGTCATGACGACTCTATCTAATGACCACTCCCCTTGCATGTAAAGTGGGAATTGATTTGAAGTTTTGACTATACCCTCCGCATAGAAACGAGGGTTGGCAGGAAGGTCGAGACGAATCTCTGTTCCGGTTCGTTCGACCTTCCTCAGCTCATCCTGAGCAGCTTGCCTTGCTTGGTCCGCGCTCTGATACGTTTGAGTAAGCTTCTTGAATGGCTTCATGCCTACCATTTCAATGACTTCTTCACCAGTACCATCATTCCACCAAGCTGCTTTAATGCCTTTAAATTGCTTTCGGCTAGGCATATTTAAGCTGGCATTAGTAAAGCTTTTCTCGGTTGGTTGGTTATTGGCTGGCAAATCGATATACACAGGATCGAGTGCTTTACCTGATAGGCTTTTTACTTTACCTCGACGAGCAAGGACATAAAAAGGTTCAACAGGCTTGGCCACCGCATCATACTTTCGTGCCAAACGAGTTAAGAATGACATATCGGTCTCATCCGTTTGGTCTACATGCTCGACTCCTATTCCATCCAACTCGGGATCGACTCTCGGACTCAAATCATGACGACTAACAACTTCACGAAAAATACCGCCTAATGTGCCACTGTACGTTTGCGAACGACGCTGTTTAAATTCCGTTTGGTCGTTAACCTGAAAAGGTGCTGCCGTGGCTACAATAGTAAAAACGTGCGGAAATAACTGAGGTGTGATTCGAGTAATGGTGAACTGACCACGACTGAACCACTGGATAGGCTCATCATCCGCAATACCAATATCAAAGCCTATAGTGACACCTTCAGGTGGTAGCGAATCCATATCTGGCGCAGCCACTTTCAGCTTAATTTGATCGGTTTCCTCACCAGAAACGTCAATGAGCTGCCACGTTTGAAGGTATTGATTAATGACTTTACTGCCCTGTCCGGTTGTACGGGCAATAACTCGAGTTGCTAATCCCATATCGTAACCACTCTCTCTGGCTCAGGCTCTGATTTAGCCTCGACCGTTGGTAATTCGATTCGAGTTCCAGTGGGAAGAATAACGGGTAACTGATTGAGGTGAGGATTCAGAGCATACAACTGACGCTCCAAATCATCACCATCGTCCTGAAAATAACGATACAGGACATCACCAACCGTATCACCAACCACACTTAATGCGACAGTGCTCAATTGGCAAACTCCTCAAACGTAATGGTGAAACTCACAATCATAGGCGTACCATCATCAATCACATCTTTCTCATCGTCGTTGAGTGACATGATCTTCCATAAGCCCATGTTGTACCCATAATCATCTGTGAGCAGAATCGGCGCTCGCAGACGCTTAATTTCTTTCAGTCTTCGAATAGAAGCTCGGCCTTCAGCTCCAAACCACTTCCCTTTAATTGTTTTACCATCTAACGGTTCATGCGTGTTTTGACTCACCGCTTTACCGTCCATAATATCCAAATTCACCCAACCACCTTGGCTGGTCGTCGAAAGCGTTTCGTATTCGGTGCCGCTTGCGACACCGAACACAAACGCTTCTATGTTTTTGGATGGGACAGACAAAATTAGCTGCTGCCTCATACATCACTCCTATCTGAAAGAGAGCCGTCCATCGCTACCGATAACGAACCAGAACCCATCATGCCTTCAGCCATCATCATATCTTTCAACTTAGCGACCAAACGATTCAGCATATCCTCGTCCTGTTGAGGATTGCTTGAGGATGGTGGGATAGTTAAGTTAATTTCGACCTTGCGGTTATCTTGATTTGTCTGAGAAAGCGACTTCGCAATACTATCCGGTGACGGCAGCACACTCGTCGGCTCGGGTAACGTTGCCAAGCTTGAGCCGCCATCAGGACTATTCTGCAATGCATCAGCTTGCAACTGTCTAGTAGGTTGAGTTAATCCGTCTTTTGCTTTGTCCAGCGTCGCAGCTTTCGCGGTTAGAGTTTCCTCTTCATCACTCGAAAACAGACCAGCAACTTTCGTCCCTAGCCACTCGCCAACTTCACCACCGGCTAAGCCACCAAGTGCTCCACCGACGACCGTACCTATACCTGGTAAAATCGCGGTCCCAATCGTTGCACCTAATGCCGCACCACCCAAACCGCCAGCCATATCACCTGCAGTACCACCGATTTCTTCTGCACTACCGTTGTTGATAACGGAAGTTAATGCCGCGCCCTGCAGCATGATATTGAGTGGTTTGAATAGTTTCCCTGCGGTGCCTGCAATACCTGCCATCATGCCTTTTAATGGCAAAGAGCTAGCGACATCACCAGCTACTGTTGCCGCATCAGCCCCCATCAGAGCCAAATCAGCCGCATTAGCACTTGATGTAAGTAGTGATAAAGCCGTACCGCCACCGAGAACAGCAGCTCGCTTACCCCACTTCCCTTTTGCAGAACCATTAGAAGACGCAGCAAAGGCTGGTACAGGCGCACCCATGCCACCCATAGGAAGGAAATCAGTTAATCGACTACCAAGATCAAGCAGGCGTCCAAATTTGCCACGCCGACGCGATAGTCTTGCTCTTCTCGGACGAGATTTGCGTCGACTGGCAGTGGATGCCCCATCACGTTGATAGCGATTGCGACCACGGCCACCATTGTTACCAAGGTTATCCAACGTTTGATTTAAACGAGAAAGGCGTGATGTCGCTTTCTGAGCTGACTCAGCAGTGCTATCTAAACCAATACCAAGCTTCGCCTTACCTAAATCAGCATAGTTCTTACCCTGACCGAGTAATAATTTACCAGTTTTAAAGGCTAAGGCTGCACCTTTTACAGCGACCAAGGCTGCAGGAATCGCCATTAAGGCTGCGGTTGTACCTGGTGCCGATTGCGCGGCTTCTGTTAACCATGTAACTGCTGGCGTGACGGTATCAAGCACATCACCTACAACAGGCAACATGCTTTCGCCTAACACCGTGAACAGTCCAGTGATGGAAGCAGTAAAGGCGGATATTTTCCTTTGAGCAGTCGCTGACTGAACTTCAAACTCTTTCTGCATTGAACCAGCAAAGTTGGTGTCCTGCTCTACCAACTTGAACGCTTTACGGAAGTTATCCAAGTTCTGCAGAAGAGGGGCGATTGAGCCGATAGACTCGGACCCGAACAGGTTTTTCATCAAGGCGGTTTGAACGTCGGCATCTTGGTCTTTAATAGCCAAGAGCACCTGCTCTACCGTCTTAGGTGCATTTTCCTGCATATCTCGCGCGAGGTCTGCTGGATCAAAACCCAACGTCATCAACGCATTTTTTTGAGCACCACTGGCCGAGTCGCCAGCCGTTAAACTTAATAGCAAGTTCTTTGTCGCGGTAGCCGCGATTTCTGTACTTGCCGAACCGGATAACACTGCAGCTGATAGTGATGCTGCTTGAACCTCATCAAGACCAGCGTTGGTGATAACTGCCCCTTGACGAACGAGCACTTCGGTCACATCTTTTGCCGTGGTTGCCATGTTGTCACCAACATAGTTCACCGCATTCGCCAGGTTAACCGCTTGGTCCTGACTAAGATTCATCGTCGTGCGCCATTTCATCATTGACGCGCCAGCTTCATCGGCGGTCATATCAAAGGCCACCGACATTTTTGCTGCGGACTCAGCAAAGTTAAACAGCTCATCTTTTTTGATGCCGTTACGAGCACCCTCGGCAATGATTGCAGAAAGACCTTCTTGAGTAACACCCAACTTAGGCGCCTCAATAACAATCTTTTGCTTCATTACTTCCAGCTCTTCGTCGCTGGCATCATTCACGGCTTTTTTTACATCAGCAAATGCTGATTCAAAATCGACAGCGAACTTAATAGGCACTGCCAGAACAGCACCTTTCATTGCCAAATCTAACGCCTCGCCCCCTAATTCAGAGCGAGCCATCTTATTCGACTCAATCTTTGCAGACGCAGCCTGTACCGATTTCAGCTTGGCTTTCTGCTTATCCAATGCAGCGTTCGCAGCCGTAATATCACGCTTAATCTGACGTTGTGCTTCACCAAATTTATGCGCCTGAATACCAGACTCATTTAACTTGGATTTCAGACCATGAAGCTTTGTTCTCTGAGCGTCATAATGCTTATTGAGCTGGGAAACTTCATGGCGAGATTTTTCATAGGCGGCTTCGGTTTTACTTAGTTGAAGCTGATGTTCGGTAAGGTTCGAGGTATTGAGTTTTAACTCTTTGCGAGCCTCTTTAATCGACAATCGCAGCGCTTTGCTTGGATGCTCCGTCGCTCGCATCTGAGCTTCAAGGTTTTGAAGCTTAGTTTCAGAACTGACAACCGCTGACTCATAACCTTTTGTTTGAAGACCGAGCTCTTCTGTCGATAAAGCAAGCTGTTCAGCTTTTAGCTTAGCCGTTCCCATTTGAGTGGACGTCTCAGCCAAGTCTCGCTTAATGTCAGCATAAGACTTCAAACTGGCGGCGTTGGCGTTCAGCTTTTTGATTTCTGCTGACTGCGCTTTTACATCTTCAGTCAGTGAATCAAACGAGGCACTAGCCGCCTTGAGTGGCGCAGAATATTGGTCAATCGCTGCGATGGCAACTTGATACTTAGATTGATTACTCATTGCTGCTTCAACCTTTCAATTGCCAAATAAAAACGGCGCACTGCCACGTCTGCTGGTAGTGCGCCTATTTGCTCATCGTTATAGGGATAAACGAGCGGCAGATAATCACAGAGCGCTTCTATATCTTTGTCTGAAAGAAGCCTGCCTGCTGGTTTAAAAAATTATCAATGTTAACCTGCAATTGATTCCAATCCGGCATGAACAATCTGCCTATTTCGGTTTCGCTTAAACCTGAACAAGCATGAGTAATAAACGCCTGTTTTTTCTTATCCGTTGGCTGAGCCTTGTAAATCTTGCGCGTTTTCACCGATGGTACTTTCAATTCGATTTCAGTAATCGTGCGACCATCATCACCTTGAATTGGAAGAGCGAGCTGAATCTTATCGTTGCTGATTTCAATGCCTGGCAACCAATCGTCAGAGTTCTTGGTGACTAAGCGGAAAACGATGTCTGAAATTGAATTGAAATCAGGCGAAGACAATTGATCGAATGCTTTATCTGAAATGCCAGTAAGTGCAAGCGTGAACTCTTCAACGACAAGATCATTGTCTTGCTCAACATCGATGTCGCTATACACACTGAACGTTAAAGGTTCGAATGTAAGTTCTGTGATTTCTTTATCGTTGTCAGTGATAGGGTTAAGCAACAGGTGCTTAATCGGCTCAAGTTTTAGTTCTTTTTTCTTTTTGTTTTCAATTTGCAGAGTCATGAATTTTCTCCAAAAAAAAGGCTCCCCTTCGGGAGCCAACTAGCTAGAAATTTGAAATGGGTCCACGGACACAATTAACCGCGACCGATGTTTGAGCGATGTTTCGCCATGATGTCACCTTTACCCAGATCAATTTCTTGAGTATCAAGGTTGATGTTGTAGCGAGTCTTACCATCTTCGGTGTGCTTATAGATACGAGGCGCGATTTCGATAGTGGTTTCTGGAACTGACTGAGAACCACGAGAACCGTCATCAACCTTGTTGATGTCACCCGTGTATGAGCAATGCTCAGCAAACGTATTGCCATCTTCATCTTGATACGATGCTTTAACATCAATTTGAACGCGAGTATCTTCTTCCACACCATAAGCTTGCAGCGCTTCAACAGTTGCACCTTTCAACTTCAAGGTGGCATTGCCTACCGTTACGCCTACACGCTTTTTAGTGGACGCATAGCGCCCACCTTTGGCATCTTCTGTTTTACGCTCAACCACTGGCGGCGTATGTTCTTCTAACTCACCGAAGAACTTGTGACCTTCGATCACGACTTCAGCTAAAATTAATGCGCGTTGACCTGCCATTACAAGATCTCCGAAATAAAGTTGTCGATAATGCCGATGTCCTCAATGAGGTGGTAAACCATGTGCTCATTTGGTGGGAATCCAGCGTAGCGAATTGCGATGTACCAAGTACCATTGCGGAAGGTTTCAGCTGTGTTTAGTTCTGGGTGAAGTGAGACTTCCATACCAATCACTTCTTCGTTCGCTTTAAGCTGTGCACCCCAAGCATTTAACTTCGCAATTTCTTGCTCCATGAATGACTTGTCGAGGTTTTCTGCCATCACCTTTTGCGCTGACTTTTTCAGCTTGCGACAAATTGCCTGCTCCAAACACACCTGGTTGATAAAGCGACCTGAAAGCGTGCGGTTACCCAAAAGCGAAATGCCACCCAAGTCAGTGCGACCGAAATAACAAATGCCATGACGGTTAAGTAAATCGCCTTCCGTGGTGGTATCCATGATGTCGTAAGTAATGTCACGCTGTACGCATTGCGCATAGGTGCCTTTATTGCCTGGAGATTCATGCAGAGCCACGCCAGCATGACAGCCAACCGATAACACTGAAGGTGGTACGTAGACGTTCGCACCTGCTGCTTTCGAGTAGATGCTTGGCTGTGGATCAATCAAGGTTGCGATGTCGTAACCCGTATCTTGAGTGGACAACGTCAATGAATAATCAATCACCGCTTTAGTGCTGGTTGATAGACCATCCAAGTGTGGGAACGCCATCAGTTTCAAGGCTTCCGCTACAAGCGCATCAGAGGCTGGTTTTTGATGGGTGTAACCTGGAGCCGCGATAATTGTCGGCGATTCAGTACACAGCGAAATAGCCGCAATGCCTGTGCGTTGACCAGTAGCCGCATCAATACCGCCGATCACGTTGTTAAGCGTTTCTGTTGCATCTGCACCTTCTGGTACCACGATGACATACTGAGGCACTTGAACCTTCTTCAAGGTTTCCGTCACCGCATACCACAACCAACCTTCTTCTTCGCCAGTAGTATCCAGCTTGGCAGCATCAGTCGTGTTAGCTACGCGAAATGGCACATTGAAAGGAACATCGGCATGCTTGTCCGGCGCTGTACCTACCCAACAAACGATATGCTTACCTAAAGGCCCCATTGGAGCTGGCAAGGCTTTCTTCACAATGGAAATACCATTGTGTTCAAATGAAGTGATTTCCATAAATTACTTGCTCTTAACGGTGGTTTTAGTGGCAGTCGCTTTCTTTGAAATACGACCGTTAGTGAGTAGTGCTTTGGCTTCTTGAGGAAGAAGGTCTAGCTCTTGGCCTTTGGTAGTCCAATGACCTTTATGCCAAGGGAACGGAAGCTCTACGATGTAGGTTTCGCGCTTCGCCTTAGACGTCGGTTTTACTTGGTGCATAACTGCTCCTAACAAAAAGCCCTGCACAAAGGCAGGGCTAATGACGAAATTTAGGTATAAAAAAACGCCTGATTTTTAGGCGGTTATTTAAGATTAGGATGGAAGTGGATAACGGGCTTTGATTTCTGCTACTTTATCGCGCCAAGCAGCTTCTGATTCTGGTGCTTGGTCGTATTGCCATTCCATATAAAGTGGATCTGATTCTGCTTTATAGGCAGCTTTTCTAGCTGCTGTCATTCGACGAATTAAATCTTCATTTAAAGCTTGATTGACTTCTTCTTGAGAATAAGAATTTAGAAGCTCTGTTACATCGAAATCTTCATCTGCATTTACAATAGTTAGTGACATATTCCCCCCTTTAAATACCTTGACCTACAACCTCAGATACTCTTGTTTCATCATACCCAAACAAATCTTTAGGTAGATTACTTGAAAACCCTGAAATAGCAGTGTTTTTCAAACCTATCATTCGTGCTAAAGGCAATCCTGAACCAGGCATAAATCTTTCTACTTCACCACCTTTTGTTATAGGACTGTAATTCATGTGCAGGTTTACATATCCCATCTGTCCTGTGATAAAGGGGTGGTCCCCCGTTGTCACAGGGCTATCAGAGAAACGAACTGAAATATCCATACCACCTCCGCCTGACGTTCCTCTGGTGATTACCCCTCCAAAACTATCAGAAGTGTATGGAGTGCCACCATCTGCAATCGGCTCGTGAATCAAATTTACTTTATGGAAAGATATTGAAAATGATGAACCTTCAAAGTAATTACATATGTATGATTCACCAAAGCCACCATTTGAATCTTTAGTCATTCTAAATCGTAATGTGGGTTTAATTCCTGTAGAACCATATGATGTAATCAGGATATCTTTACCATTGCTTGAATTATGATGTTGATTACTTTCACAAATATATTCTTGGTTATCTTTTAAAGCGATGGTAACCAAAGAGCCAGGAATAGCTTGTTTGATTGCATGAAGAATTGTTTTGAACGGTTTGCCTGATGTGCCATCACCAACTTCATCGCTTCCATCATTACTAACGTGATAATTAACCGATGACATTAAACGAATAGTATTTGGTACGCTAGCCGTAGCTTGGTCTACCTTTTGATCAATTTCGCCCATCTTACCAGCGACGGTTTGTGTAAGGTCATTGACCGATTCGATCAACGCGCCAATTTCTTGTGTACTCATGAAATGAGCTCCTTATGAATTTCTAATTAAATCTGCACCACTGGTAAACGCGGCGGTGAGTTGGGTGATCACAGTGCTAAGCTCTTGGTTGGTAGTATCCAGCCCTGTTTGCGTTGCAAAATACGCTGGGCCTTTGCCAGCCAAAAGCTTTGAGTTTTCGGCTTGAGCGCCAGCAAGTAGAAAGCGAGCATCTGCTGTGACTTTGTCATACACATCCGCTGTATTCGCTTTCTTGGCTAACTCGGTCAAGATAACGCCAATACTGTCTTGGTTATCTTTTAGTGCCTGAGCGAGTTCATAGATGGTATCGAGCTCTTCTGGAGACAAACCAATCAGGTTTTGAAAAAGCTGATCAACTTCTGACTTGGTGTAGGTCACCGATTTGTCGGCCTTGTTAGCAAGCTCTGAGATAGTGACGTTAATCGTCACATCATCAGTACCGTCAAAACTAACCTGTCCGGTTGCATGACCTGTTAACGCAATCAATCGAGCGATTTTCAACGCTTTCGCATGGTCTGCTGTCGCGGTTAAGCGATTGGTGACAGTGAGGTGATCAACTGTGCCACCGGACTTATCCAGTTTATTTCGCAGCTTACCGTCAATCACACCAAGCAATTCGCCGAGCTTGGCTATCATGATTTCAATAGGGGTTTGAGGTTCTGCCATTATTACTCCTGGACGCCTATCACGCCGATATAGTGATCAATAGTCATTGTCATGCCATCGACCATTAAGGTTTGTTCTTGTGCTACCTGAGAGGACTGAGCTTTGGCTTCATTTGCGACGGTTTGAGCTTCCGTGGCGATTTTCAGCACCTCTTCCGCTACCGTGCCCACCGGACCTTGTTTACCCAGGCTCACGACATTGAGTCGAGTTCGGCTGGGCGTTCTAAGCTCTACCATGCTGCGACCTGCTCTCATACTGACAACATGACGCTTAACGACTTTCATCGTAATGCAGTTATTCATGGCTCCCCCTAAGTGCTACTTTGCACGATGCCTCGTTTTAATTGAGCCACACCACAAGCAATTGGATACTTGTCCATTGAAGGAAAGGTCACCAATACTTCCCAAAGCGCATCACGCCAATTCTCACAAGATTGACCTTCGGTCTTATCCGGTCCGATGTGATATTCACTTTCACCACTGGTTGGCTCGGGGATTTTGATTTCTCCGTTATCGGATGAAAGGCGAAGTAACAATTCATCATTGCTGCTCTTGCGTATTTCCAGTTCGATAGTGGCTCCAGTTAAATTAACGGGCTCTCGAACTCGGTTTTCATCTTCGGTTTCCCAAAGCAGATAAAAGTCGCAGGTTCGGCCTTCGGTAATCTCCAGCACTTGCTCATACATAGCCGCCCCCTTTATCCAACCGCTTTTTCTAGGTCAAGCAGGCGAAACTCATGTTTAATTGCGAGGTGCATCGTATCCACTTGGCCCTTCGCCATGATGGCAAATTCAGCATCAATCAAGATGTTCAGGTTTTCAGTACCGACAATAACCGTGATGGAATCACTTGGTAGATCAGAAAGATTTAAAGTGAAAGGTTGAAGGCAATGCGCGTTCTTCGCTTTGTAGTTCAAAGTGGTATCTGGCGCTGAAATCACACCGAACAAAGTGCCATCTTCCAGCCAGAAGCCAATTTCACGAATGGCATATTCATCTGGTCCAGAGAACTTCGCGGCGGCTTGAATACTGCTACCACCTGTATCTTTGTATTCACCAAACTCAACTCGCGCTCGCTCATTTTGCAAGACAAGTTGTTCTTTGTTTGGGTGATAGGCAGCATCCCCAACACTTACCCACTTTAGCGCAGCCTTTAACCCCTTATCTTTGGCGTTAATAGCTGCATCCAAACCTCGTCGGGTGATGACTAACTTTAATCCTTCGTCACTCATGTAATTGCTCTCGCGGTAATTGGTGACACAGAAAGGCTATAACTACCTGCAGCTGTCGCTACAGTGGCTATTGGTTCGTCAGGTATGACGCTCGCCTTAACGGTCAAGTGATTAACACTAATGGGTGGACAGGCGCCTCCTGCAATGCCAAATGAAATAAGTGCATCAGGCATGGGCCACAATTCTGCAGGGGCGTCTGTATAACTGACGTTTGTCGGTGGCGCTTTTGCACCAGACAACGCGATTTCGGTTTCAACACCAAAGGTTAAGGTAAGCTCTACGGTGTCTCTCGTTGACTTAATATCGTCTAACTTAAAAATAAGTTGGTTGATCAGGTCTTTATTAACTGGTGAAGAGTCTGATTTCCAAGCAATGACATCCAATGTGTATGGTGGCAAATCAGGACTTTCATACCGAGACTTAATTTCGCAGCCATAACCAATGGCATCCAAAGCAATCCGAATGCCCTCTTTGGTGCCTGAAAGCTTTCGTTCAATTTGCGCACTGGCTACCTGAGCCCGCTTTATTTTTACTGAGTCTTCTTTTTTCCAGTACGTTACCATTCGGTCAGCAGCCAAATGCGGCAATGCTGACTCCGGTGTTTGATGTGCATTTCGTAACTGAGGAAGAGGTGGTGCGACTTGGTCTAGATGTTTGCTTAATGTATGTTCCAGCGCTCGTTCTAGTGGGCTGGCATTATCCGTTAGTAGGCTGTAGCTACTCGGTTTCGACTCTGATGTTGACTGACTCAAGATATGGCGCTCCTGTGTGATCACACTTAAAGCTTTCTGCTGGTGAATTGATTTGAACTCGGATGCCACTTCCGTTAGTCGCTTTCAGTAGAACGTGGTCAATCATCGAACGGTCAATTTCGCCCTCTAACCGATGCTGTTCTTGACCATATTGAGCTGCTGCTACATCGGCTGCATCTTTGATGACGTCTTGGTCTGGTCCACTAGGAATATAAAGCACTGCATCTAGCGTCCATCGGTTGATGCTGGCTTTATGCAGGTAAAGAATATCTGTCTCTTGGGCTACAGAGTGAGTACGCATGTAGGCGAGCGTTTCAGCCAACAACTCATCACTTGGCGTGCCATCGCCAGCGTGAGCCAGCAAGTAACCATCCACAATTCCCGAACCAGGAGCGCGATTAACAAAGCGAGCATCTTTAGCCTGCCCACCAAACTCATGGTCTTTAAACCGATAGGTCACCACTACTGTGTTTTCGTCCGGTGATTGGATTTCCATATCAGGACTGGCACCAGGTGTTAACGCATGGAAGCGATAACCGTTTCGGGTTCCTGTGGTTGCCAGTGCAAACATCGCTAGGTAATAACGAGTGAGAAGCTGCTCATTGCTCTCCATGACAGGCTCAACTGGAGGGAAAGCGTTAAGGTCGCCCTCTTCTACAACCAATCGAGTTAAGCCCATATCAGCAGCGATCGTGTCCACCATATCGTCTTGGGTGGCGTACATGCCAAACATCTGTTTAGCGTTTTCATTCCAACGACGATAATGGTTCTGAAGAATGACCGTGAATACTTGCGTAAACTTGGTAAGTATCTCCGCATTATTGTTCAGCGTTTCTTCAACAGCGGATACATCATCGGGTTCAATTTCGTTTAGAGCATCAAGCAGCTCTGCTTTAATGCTTCCGTATAAGCTGGAAAAATCCGGCGTACTCAAAAGCGTTGGCTCAGGCAACCGAGCCAAATGAGGAAATCTTTTCATGTGGAGTCTCTATGCTGCTTAAGGCAATTCGATAGTAAATGGATCAACTACTCGACCGTTCCATTTGCCGTAAAAGGTCACTGACGTTCCGTTTTGCGTTCGTTCAGCAACAACTCTCGATGGCTCAAAATCTTCAAGTCCATTCAAGGGATTCATGAACGCGCCCATGGCGTAGGTTTGTATTAATGCCAAAGTGGCATTGCTGGTATTGCGTGAAAGCGTTGCTGGAAGCTGGCTACCAAAACCTCGAAGTTTGTTTCTTGATGAAATATAAGTCGTCATCACTTGAGTAACTCGGCTCACAAATTGATCCCAGCCTGTAATAGTGCGTCCGGTTTTCCGGCACATGCCAACCATACCTGCCATTACTTCACCTTATATGTTCCTTTAGACGAACCACTTGTTACGACTACTTCCGCTTTCTTCTGTATGTGAATAACAATGCCTTCCGCAAATGCCACCCACCAATCATGACCAGCACAATCTTCAGCCAATGGTTTGAAGCCTGCTTTCGTCATTGCCGCTTCTATATCTTGAGCGAGCTCCTCTCTATCTAACGCCATTAAGCACCTGCCATTACCACTTTTGAACAATCACCATGGGGCAAACCTGTCACCATGCACTTATGCGCACCAGTCACCACGCCCATGCCACCGTTTAATAAAATCTTCGGTGCGTCCACGGTCGCATTGCCACCGGACGTCACTGAGGTCTTACCACCAACATTCACATTCGCGTCTTTATCAACCTGAATATTGGCATCACCTGCGACTCTGACATCCAGCTTATGCTTTTTCTTGTCATAACAAACCCGGGTGCCATCAGGGTAAACACGCAGGATCTCATCAGGGTTGTCAGTAGGCAGTGGGAACTGATCACTTGGAACGCCAATCAAAGCAATGCTGGTCGTGGAGTTATCGCCACCGCCGACATTGAGCAATACTGCCTGCTCTCCAATGCTAGGAAGACGATATTCAGCCACATCACCTGCACACTCTGAAAACCATTTAACCCATGGCGTTTCATTGTCACCAAACTTGACTTTGATTCGCTGATGGTCATCACGCCAAGCAGAGACTTTTCCTACTCGAATCATGTTGTTCAGACGACGATTCAGCTCTGTGATGTCTTTCTCTTGCTGGGAAAGCTGCTGAGCGTACTCTTCTAACTCAGCTTGAACGATTTGCTGGATTAAAGCTCGCATTCTCCAGTTCCTTGTATTCATCCGGTTTTTCGGGATGCGTAGGGTTAATAGCTAAGAAGATCCCTAGCACTTTTGGGTCTTCTTCAGGCAAATCACCTAAATAGATGTTTTGCCACCATTCGGTTTCCCAGCACTCATAACCGTCAGTACCAGATTTAAACATGCCTTGCTGGCTGACAATCTTCTCTGGAAAGCTGACCGTCTTACCAAGACCAAAGTTGTTGTTAAAGGCAATGCGACCAACCGCACTCGCCAAATCCTGAGCAATCAGATCAGCATTGCGGTTTTCTGTGTCGCTGTAAGCTCTGCTCACTAAGCAATACACTTTCACGCGAACTGGCTGCTTTATCCTGCCATCGTTGGCTTTCGATAATGCACCGTATTCATCTATGGCCACATGACATTCAAGCCCTTTCACTTGGTACTCACCGTAAAGCGCATATTCATAAACAGGAACGCCTTTGACGCGCTGCTTCAGCACCTCAACGACTTCCATGTAATAGTCACTTGGTTTGTTCAACGTTGATTGCATAGTTGAGCTCTTGTTTCAATATTTCACCGAATCGCTTGTTTACCTGCTGCTCTAGGCGAAGCAATATCTGACTCGCTTCATCTTCGATAGAAATGCCAACAGCTTGAACAGGGAAACGACCAATTAAGTCTGGATCACGAATAGGTCTGTAAGGGGCAGGCTTGCGACTCTGACGAACCACATCATGCTGCATCACTCGGTTTCGGCTGGCTCGGATATAAACTCGTTCATCATCACCATAAATCTTGGTGTAAAACGCACCATCAAATTGATGGGAGCCTGCCTTTGTCCCCGCAGCGTTCTGCCGGACACCACCAAGATTTTCTGCCGAGATAGCTAACAGGCCAACCCATAAGTTGACCGTCTTCTTGTCTTTGTCATAAGCCAAGATAAAACGATTCTTTAAAGCCGCTTGTTTGATGGCGAGCGCTTTACTCAAGTGTCGCAGAGTGTACGTTCGTAACCATCTGCCTGTTTTCTTGAGCGCTCGCTCTATCGCCTTAGCAACCTGCTTCTCCATCCCAGCAAACTCATCCGCAATTAATGCCGCATCGTTTGAGAGATCAAAGCTAAGAACGCCAGAGTTAGTCCGTCTTTGGTGAGCACCTGACTGAGTAAAGTTAGAGGAAGTTATCATTTGGGCTCACCCTCTGCCCGTTAGGCTTCATACTAAGAATAAGTAATGATGTTGTTTCATCTGGGTATAAAACATCAGAAACATGCCTTGTTCCTAATGGTGTATCAACAGAAGCTCCCGTTACCAATTGCTTTTCTATTCGCATATTAAAAACAGTTAAGGCACCGTGTTCCGCGATGAAAGCTACGCGTGCATTTGAATTTTCTTCCGGCATTAATTTGGAATCAAAGATAGCTTTGATATCCAAACTTGAACCGCTTTTTAGTAAAAGACGAAATTCAGATGCCATAGCCCCTTCTATTGCAACGTCCGCACATTTCATTGCTTCATCAAATAAAGAGTCAAATTCCATATTCAAATTCCAATTTAGAGCGAAACGTGTTCGCTCTAATTTTTCATTGTTAATACTGAGCGACGAAATAAGCCAAGCCTGCGTCCACCGCTTCCATCGCGGTTTCTTCATCTAAAAACGGCTTATCGCCACGTTTGAGCAGCACCGTCTTTTGGCCTTGCAAACACTGAAACGGCTTATCCACGAGAACTTGCACATTGCCTTTTTCATCGGCGTTGACTTCTGGCGGCTCACCATCGTCTAGAACCGTGGCATTATCGGGTAATTCGACCGCAGAACCGATAAGCACTTCCGATTTTTCGCTCGTTTGACTCTCGGTTTGTTCGCCTTGATCACTGGCAGTATGGTTAGCGTCATTTCCTTGCGTTTGCGACTGTGCTTCATCATCGGATTCGTCCATGTCTGGTAACTTGGCTTCCAAATCGTCAATGACTTTATTGAGCTGGGCTTCGGTCGTTTTGTCTGAATATTGCGGTTCAGTAATACCGAGCTCTTTGCAAAGCTCATCAACACGTTTTTTTAGGTTTTCTTTTCGGCTCATGATTGGCTCCAAAGTAAAAATGGGTCCGTGGACCCATTTTGCTTTTCGTTAGTGGTGGTCAGGATTAACCGACTTTGACGACAACAACTTTGTTAACGTCAATGAGGTACATCGCAGGGGCGGCTTCCGTTTTGGTGTAGCGAACTTCTGGATCGCCATTTTCCGTCCAATCTTTCACGTAGCGTTCGGCTTCATCAAAGCCTTCACGCTGAGCGGATAAGTCTTGGATTTGACCGTACAGACGCGCACCGCGCAGTTCGGTATGCGCCAGAATCAACGTGAAGTCGCGTTGGACTTTCTTCGTTGTGCCGTCACGGTCGATGTACTCTTCATCCACCACGATGATGGTGACATCGCCAAGATTGCCTTTAACGCTAACCGTTGCACCTAAGTCTTTTAGCGCGGTTTCAAGCTGAGAGTTAGAGCCACGGCGAGTTTCCAGCGCATCATTGAACTTCTCGAATTTGCGCATCAACGCCCACGTTTTAGGGTCGGTAATGATGACGTTCGTCAGGCCTTCAGAAATCGCCGCCCAAGTTTCAATGTCACCAACGATGTCGTAGGTAGCAAAGTCTTGATTCGCCCACTGAGCCGCCGTAAGAAGCGTGATCATGTTGTCCGCATTTCGGCCTGCATCAATTTCGTAAGGCTTATCAATGTAAGGGCTGTCGATCACGGTTTTACCGTCGTAGACCATCTCGGCACACATCAGCTCTTCGCGGTCACGAACCGCTTGCTCTTCGATGTCGAGGTTTTGCATCACAATTGCGTTTTGACGATCACCTGCCGACATAGAGCCTGTGATTGGCTCGCCTGGTCGGCGCTTAACGCTTTGGTTTGCCGTTACTGCGTGTTTTGACTTCACGTATGCAGGCTTAAAGCTTGAGGTTTTAAAGCCTTGATTGCGGTCTATTGCGGCACCAATCATCGGTGAGCAAAATGCTGCAATCTTGGTTTTATTTGGGATCATGTCGAGGTCGACTTTTTCCGTATCGAAGGTATACATCTCACGGAAGAAAAAGCGCATGAAGAAGTTGTCGCGACGAATCCCTGCTTCTTGAATGGCTCCAAGCAGTTCGCGAGTGGTGTAATTATCAGGCATAAGAAGCTCTTTTTTTCTGAATTCAAAGAAAACGACGAATTAGTATTCGTCGTCTACGAAAACTGGACTGCCAAGGAAAGCAGCGCGTTTTTGCTTGTTGGTTGTGACCGTATCTGGCCAGTTCACAAAACCGATACGAAAGCCACCCTGTAGGTAAACTGTCGATTCTTGGTCGCTGCCTGTATTCGTCACATCACGAGCCGAGATAGCGATGGCTTTGCCTGGTGTACCGTCCCATTCCACCAACGTGGCGGCGTCAGTCGCGTCGACCATTAATGGGGTTCGAGCGGGAAAAGATACGCCCGTTTTGATGGTTGCTCGCGCCGTGACTGGTACGCCAATAAACAGCTCATCTGGTGTGTATTCTGTTTGTTCTAACATGCTAGTTTCCTTGTTAAATGCGTGTGTATGAAGACGCTAGCGCTTTGATGTTCTTTTGTTCTTCGGTGACACCACCGGAACCAACATCATCACCAAGAGGCTCACCGTGCTCTGAGGCCAGTGCCATTAATGCCGACTCGTTTTGCGCAGTGGCACTAATCGGTACTGAAGCAAGCAAGGCCTTGGCTTCATCGACGCTAATTTTTGGGTTACTGGCAAGTTGCTGCGCGAGCGCTTCACGCCCTTTGGCTTCTTCTAGGCCAATAATGCCCATGCAGCGTTCACGCTCTTGTTTGGCTGGGTCCGTGGACTCATCACTTTGCGCGCTCGCTTGTGGCTGTTCTGGAGTGTATTGCTGTTCTTCAGCTGGAGTTTGTGGAGTCGCTGGAGCGGCGGCTTGTTGTGGATTGCCTTGCTCACCCGTTGCGACTGGTTGTTGTTCTGCTTGCACCGTCATAGCGGCTCCCATATCAAAGGTGGTTTGTTGTTTCTTGAACTGTTCAGCCATGATCTGAACGGCATCAAGACCGTTAACGACTTCGTTTGCGAAGCCAACATCCACTGCGGCTTGGCCTTCGTAGACCTGCGCCTCAGTCGATAGAATGGTTTTAATGTCGACGCCCATGTACTCGGCGGCTTTACCTGCGAACATTTGACGTGTGCTCTCTGCTTCGGATTGCCATTTCTCTCGCACCTCTTTCGGCAGAGATTGGTAAGGGTTGCCATCGGCCTTATGGTCACCTGCCGTCACAAGGGTGATTTCCACGCCTTGCTGATCCAGCATCTTCTCGATGTTGGTGTGCGCCATAATCACGCCCACCGAGCCTGCGATGCCCGTTTGAGTTATGAGGCGCCTTGAACACGCACTCGCAATCATTTGGCCTGCACTGCAGTGCATGTCGTAACCGAGGGACCAGATAGGCTTGATTTTGCGCATCTCTGCGATTTTGTCGGCCAAGTCAAAACAACCTGCGACCATGCCGCCTGGTGTGTTCATATCCAGCAAAATGGCTTTGACTTCGGGGTCTGCGACCGCTTCTCGCAAGCGGTGCATAATGCCGTCGTACCCTGTCATCCCTGAGTAGGGTTTGATGTGGCCATACTTATGAACCAACGAACCATCAATCGGAATGATGGCGATACCCTGAGAGACCTGATAGCTTCGGTTACTGCTGCGAGTCCGAGAAAAGCCAGAAGCGACTTTTTTCATGTCGTTCTCGCGCAGGATTTGCCCTTCGGTGTCGGTTATCTGGACCACATTGCCGAGACGTTGGCTGAGCGCCGAGAAGAATACCCGAGCGTAACCAGCTTCTAAGGCGAGCGGCCTGTTGAATGTGTTGCTGATTAGGTGTTGTAAATTATTCATTTGAACTCTCGCTTGGGTTATCCGGTGCTAACGCTTGTAGCTTCATCCAGCTTGGCGGTGGTAAACCTTTCGATTTGCGCTCTTCCATCTCTGCCAACTGTTGATCAAAGATTTCTTGATAGTCTTCACCGAGTAGCGCGAGCTCTTTCTCATACGTCGATAGACCTGAGTCGATACGCAGTACGGCTTCTTTGACTTCTTTCAATCCATCGATGGCCAGTCGACCAGAGCCAATCCAGTCACACTTGGTCCAAGCGTTGCGGCGTTCGTAGAAGTTGAATCGCGCTTTGCTTGGCAGCTTGATGTAGCCACGCAAGATCATTTCTTCGAACATGAGTGCGAAGATTTGGCTGGCGAATCGGTTAGCAATGATTTTTCGTCGACCCATGAAGTAACGCCATGAATCGTTGTGAGAAGCACGAATGGTGCTGTAAGACATTTGCGCGTAATTGCGCGACAGCTGCGCGTAATCCACGCCCAATCCAGCCGCAACGTAGCGGATGATGGATTGCTCCAAGGCCGCGAATCCGTTATCGGCGTTCCCTGCGCTGTGCAGGTTGATTTTGTCACCTGGCATGAGGTGAGGCAGTTTGACGCCGTTGAACTTGACCTCGTTGTTGGCGTAGTAATCGCCGTAAGTCATTAGCATCTTTTCAACCGCGCCATTTTGCTGCGCACCGAACAAGTACTCCATCGCTTGGTCCGTTCCAAGCTCTGACTCGATACTGGCTGCATACATCGCATTGACAATCGCACGCTGCAGCGTGGTGTTCTGTAGGGTGTCGAGCATTTTTAATTGCTCTAAACACGATAAGAACTTATTCACGCCACGACATTGCCCACCTTCCGATGGCTCAAAGATATGCAAGAACCCCATGCGCCCCGAGCGTAAACGCTTCGGTACTTCACGCCATTTCTTTGGCGAGCCAAAGTTATCGGCCCCTTCTTCAATGAAGTAGGAAATGGCTTCGCCATGTCGATTGAAGCGCATCCCACCACGCTGATGGGGTTTGTCCATCATGTAGTTGGGGTTGTTAACCTTGCGTGGCGCGACCATGCGAATGCAGGTTGAAAAGTGCGAATGGCGACGGTCTATCCATTCGGGCTTCGCCATGATTTCGCCCGTGTGAGCATGCGTTTCAATGCCCTCTCGCATCATCATGGTGAACGTGCGGCGACCTTCTGCGTCGATAAAACAGTTCGGGTCTTCGGCGATGTCACGAAAAATGGCTTCCACTTCACGCACAAACCCTTTGTCTGGAGCGATGCCGAGCAATAGCCAGTTCGGTTTGTAACTGAGGCGAAACTCAGAGCCAATGATGTGGTCTTTGTGCAGTTGGATGCCGTTTGCAGCAATACCATTATTGCGCGTGACATCGTCTGTTCTCGCGTTCGCCTGTCTCATGACAGGCAAGAAAGCAGCGTCTACCGATTTTGACGGAGGGTTCCAATCGCTCATCTGGCCACCAAACCCTGAACCGCCAGCTCGATACACCGCATCTCTCAATGGTGTTTGACCATCTGCAGCCAGTAGTCCGGTGTTTATCATTAGAATGAAACTCCTGCTGGGCCGCGACGACGAACAGAGTTCAATCCTAACTGAGCACGCAAGTTATCAATGTAGGCGCGAAGTTCATGGATGTTGGCTCGACTGAATTCAACTTTGCGGTCTCCTTTCTGTACGGAAACCGCCATCTTTCCTGTTTGCAAACTATGAAAGGCGGCTTCGGCCTGTTGCAACATTTCTTTTTTTGTCATCTTGATCCACCTTTCAATCTCGCGGCCAATTCAGCGATGCTGAGACCGGATGTTTGTGGTTGTTCTTGAGGTTGTTGGGGGTGCGGCTCTTCCAGTTCGAGACCGAACCGTTGAGTGAGAATGTTGAGTGCCGCATACGCATACACCCATCCGTCCAACGCTTCATCAAATGGGTGGTATTGCTTCACCCATCGCCAAACTTGTCGCCCTGACTTGTCATGCTCTAACTTTTTATTGGCTGAGGAGAGCTGCTTGAAAAACTCATCACTGGCTATGTCATCATCCAATGGAAAGTGAACACATCCAGGCACAGGTTCATCACCTTTCGGGGTTAAACCTAAACGGCTGTAAAGTCGTTGCTTGATACCATCGGTACCTAACCTAGTGAGGTAGACTTTTTTATTGTTTTTCTTGCGAGGGAAGTTTTGTATCGGCTTGCCGTATTGGTTCTCACCTTGAATTGGGATCACCCACATCACGCCGTGCGTTCGACTCATCTGGTAAACGTCATCGGTTTTATGGCCCATGGCGTCCCAACACCAAAGCTGAACGTCCATCACTTGGCCACTGCGCTTTTTGTAGGTCCGATACAGCGCTTTTCCGGCGGCATCCTTTAATACTTGGCTCGATAAATCCCCGAGAAGAACGATGTGCTCAACAAGCCAACATTCCTCACCTGGTCCCCACGCCCACACAAAGAGCTCGATGCGGTCATCCTGAGTGTCAATGCCTCCGGTCAAAACCACGGCTCGCTCAGGCACTGGGTTACTGGTGCGACTCTCGGCCCACCATATTTCACGGCGCGACTTGAGATGCTCCCAATCTAGCTTCTCTCCGTTCTCACCATCCCAAAGCTCACCGAGCGTTAGATTGACGAACGTTTTGAGCTGACTTGGGTCGTCTTTCTTGTTGAGGAAGTCACGCACTATGCCGCGCCAACCTGCACTCAATTTGGTGTTGTATCCTGACCAAATATAAATACCGACGCTGCTAGGCGTTGGCGCTGGGTTGTCGTCTATATCAAAGAACTCATGGCCATCGCGTGTCCATGTGCCATCTTCAGCAATCCAACGACCTGCAAGCTCCATCTTGTAGAGGTGCTTGTAGTAGATAGGGTCGTCACAATGCACGCAGCTGTAATAAACCGTCTTTGATTTTTTCTCGATACTTGGCTGAGTGTTGTCCCACTTGAAGCCGTGTTTATCTTCTTTACTGCCCCACTCTAAAACCTGCTCGGTTCCGCAGTGTGGGCATGGCAGATAAAAGCGGAAAGTCAGCTCCATCTTTTTCATCAGGCGTTCTACGTGCGACTCGCCTGTATTCGTCGGTGTGGTTCCCCACCTGGCCATCGGGAAAGCGGCGCCTTCCAAACGCATTCGCGCAAGATCGATAGGGTTACCTTCTTTACCAACCTCCCAGTCCCAGCCATCTATCTCATCACCGAACAATGCGCCTTTAGTCAGAGCGCGCATGTTTCGCGGTGTGGATGTGCCGAGAACATGCAGCGACCAGCCTGTTCCCTGTTTGTAGGAAACGGTGTTTCGGTGGTCCTTAGCGAATAAGGCTGGGAAGATTTGGTGCATGATTGGCATTTCCTGCCAAGCAGCATCAATTTCGGTGACAGAGATGTTTTTTGCGTCGTTCTCTGTCGGTACGTAAATCACGGTGTTGGTTTTGAACTGAGCATGCAGACAAGAGTTTGCTGCTATGACCAACTTGGACCAGCCAACACGAGCCGACTTTTGCATGGTCAGCTCGGATATAGCGCGGTTGCACATCATGTTGAGTGGCACAACCTGCAAAGGCAGTGTTTCCCAAAAGCCTTCTTCCTGAGAAGAACCAGCGGCTAACCGGAAATGCTTATTGGCCCACTCCGCTCCCTTGATTGCGATTGTTCTCCTCATCCCCATCAAGCCACGACGGACTTTCGTCTGGATCGCTGTCAATGTAATCGGAGAGGTTTGGTTGAACATCGGCACACTCATTTAATACAGCAGCAATCACGGCCTCTAAAACTTCCACCGCTTCGGGTGGCATGTCGGGCCATGCGTTCTTTAGTTTCGGAAGGAGGGTGTCGAGGCGTGTGCCCACTCTGGCGCATACCTGTTCTAAGGTGTCGACGATGATGTCTATTGGTGCGTAACTTTTTTCAAACAGTACGCGCTTGGCTTTTAGCATCGCCAACTTTTCGCGCCGTTCCTCTATCTTGAGATCGCGTTCTAATTTCGCAAACGCTTCCTCATCTTCTTGCTCGGTTTCCGGTTTTGAATCGGAGGCTTTTGATTGCGATTTATAGGTAATGTAAGCATGGATACACGCAAGAGGATCGATACCATTTCGCCCTTTGGCGACAGGCAGAACCCCTTGTTGCGTAAGGTTTCGGACCTGTCTAGATGAAATGCCAAGGAGCGTCGCTATGTCCAACTGCGTGAACTTTTTGCTCGGGTTGAATAGTTCGCTCATTCATGGTTTTTGACCGGAAACCGGAAACCTCCAAAATAAAAAAAATTTTTAACGAGAGCTTTTCTGCGAGGTCATGCCCCCGTGGTCGCTCAGGGTGCCCAAAAGGACCCGCGCTCATGATTGATCTTCTGCTAGGCATTGAGTCCTGATGTAATCTTGCAAATACTTTGTCTGCTGCTCGTTCTCAATCATCATTCGTCTGAGACGTAGATAATCTCGCTCAGCTGCTGCTCCAAGTCTTGGGGTGTTTGCATTGCCCACGCTTCTGGTGCTGGCGGCTTCGGACACTGCTGGACAATCTGCCTGGACATACACCCGCTCAGGGCCATTGCTGAGACTATCGCTAAGACGATCAATCTCTTCTTTTGCTGCGGATAACTCTGCTGCATGCTTCTCTCCCAATTGGTTGAAGGATTGAATTTGAACTCGCTGCTGGTGTAACGCTGCGATATAGCCCTGAATCTCGCTCTTTACCAAGGTTAGCTGGCTTTCAGCGATATCAGCCCGACTGCTTTCCACAAACAATGCTGCCGAGAGTGTCGCAACCACTACTACCGCAATAGCTGTCGCCCATGCTGTCAGCTTTGCATTAGGCATACTTCCCTCTCGATATCTCGTCGGTTCATCAATCCTTTCCACGGTTTGCCTGCTGCATATACCCATCGTTTAAGCTGGTCACATGCTGCATACCACTCACCTTTGTTGAGTAGCTTTAGTAACGTCGAGCGTGAGAATGAGCCTATACCAACGTTAAACGTGAAAGAGTAGAGAGCAGCTCGTGTCGTCTCAGGGATATCAACGTGAATCATTGGGTCGACCATTCGCTTAACATCAGCCAGATCAGACTCAAGCAATTCATCACACTCCGCTTGTGAGTAGACTTTGTCTGGAATGATGTCTGTTCCTGTATGTCCGTAACAAACAGTTTGAACGCCAGCGACATCGATGTAAGGAGTATACCGAACACCTTCCATTGGCTTTACCATTGCTGTCGCCATAATAAGAGCCGAAGCTCCTGCGGCTGCTAACATCTTGACTGCAGAATTAAGGTGCTTCATCGCCATAGTCCTTTTCGAAACGCTTTTTCTGCCAGTAGTTGTTAATCCAGGCAGTAATGAGCATGCCAGCCAAAGCAATCAGAACCGTATAACCGTCTGCAGATATAGATCCAAACACTCCTATTACCCCATTCCAAAAATAAGATAGGGCGCTGGATATCTTTTCGTTCATACGCATACTCACCCCCTTACTGGAGTGCCCTTTTGCTTGGATGAAAATGAAAAAACCCCGCCAAGGCGAGGTTTTCGAGAATTTATGATAGACACAAAAAAACCGCCTAAGTGGCGGTCATTTTCAATACTGTGTACTTATCCATAATGGATATATATACATTAAATTGCCCCGTTTTTATTTTCAAGCTCTTTTTTGAATAATTTTCGCGCAGACTTGTCGTAGTTAACCAGCAAGGTACGAATCACTTCACTGTGCTTTTCCCATTCAGACCAGTGGTTTTGGTAGTAGCGAGTACGTTTCTTTCTGAACGCATCGGACTCAATATTCTTGTCTTTACAATCTACTTCCACCAGCGCTTTGATTAGGAACTGACGGCTAACGCTGGGCCTATATTGAATACCATCATGATCGAAGTAAGTCTGAGCCCCAGCCAATTGCTCAAGCGCAATATTACCAGCGATAGTACTAATGAGAGCTTTAACTTTGAGATAGGTTCGCTTCTGAACAATCACGCCTTGCTCAGATGAATGAACGACCCAATCATTCAACACACTTTCAACCAGACGCGTCTTGTTTTCTTTCGAGTTCCAAAGTGGTGAGGCGTAGGCGTACAGGCTCCAATCGGCCAAATGCGCTGCTTTCTTCTGCATTCTATCAATCGTTAAAAGCACTTTTGCACCATCAATGAGAGATGCCATTTGGTAGTCAGCAGCCCCGAAACCACCACCACCACCACCAGAACCGTCATTATACTTTGCTTTGATTCCTTCCGTAGCCATACCAATTGCCGCTGGCATCGGCCACGTTTCAATGTTTGTCGCTAATCCCATAATATTCCCTGTACGAGTTTGGAAACATGATTACATAGAGTTATACTGTACATAAACACAGTATAACTCTTAATTTGAAGTATGTACAAAACGATTCAACGCCTAGTAGGACATCACATCTGCCGAATCGGTCCTGATGGTCCATGCGGTTGCGATAGCACTGAGGATAACGTATCGGTGCTAATAACTAATGGCGACTGGAAAGCCATCCCTTTTGGCGGTTTTATGGAAGTGGGCAACGTTATAGGTGTAAGGCGCCTGAAGATAATGGATGTGTGTGCGCTGTGTTCTGATGATGACGGTCACAAAATCGTTTATACCATTCCGAGAAACCACTACCTCGTGGGGACTTACCTAAACGGGAAGTGTTTCATCTTGCTTTATGATGGTGAAGTGAAACACTACCTAGACAAAAACGCTGACCAAGATACTAAGAACAACGTGGTTTGGCTGTGAATTAAAGTTCAAGTTTCCTAACTTAGCCCTTTAAAATAGTGATTCTTCCTACTCACGGTGGCGAGCTTATGCTTTACCAACTTAAGCTCGCCGCTCAAAATGAAAGGGATCGAGCGGTATACATTACTTACAATGACATTGAGCAAAGTACTGTAGCGGACATTACAAATTCGGTTCATGTGATTAAACCCGAAACATACCAACCGTTAGTGTTAACTGCAGGAGCCCCAAATCGGCTACAGGCCTCGACTCACATATCTCAATATACTGATGATGTATACCCTTCCGTTGTCAAGATACTTCTTTGGGTTCAAATCACGCCTACCACCAGCGCAATATTAGCCGTATCTTTCAAATACCACAGCCGATATCACTACTTAATAGGAATGAACCAAGGAGATCTGACTCTCGGTTGTTTATCTTGACCTAATCGTACAAGCTACCCCAGCACCACTAAACTCGTTTCTGGACAAAAGCACGTTAGAGTATGGGTTCTAACGTTCGAGATTTGGATTAGAAAAAGTATCTTGAAACCTTAAACGCTTTGTTAGCCAACTTTGCATTGTTTAATTATTTCTTTTGGAACAAAGCAGTATTTAGACGCCTCATCGACTATTTCAGGGTATAAATACAATGGTGAGTTTGAACCATATTCCCACGCTGAACAATCGATATCATCTTGCTCATCTATAGAGAAATATGAATTCTTCCATACCAATGCATCTCGGCAGTAACTTTCTTGATCAGCAAAAACTTTTTCTAAATAGCCATCCTCGATTTCCGAAGCATTCTCTGTGCGTAATAGATTTGAGTCCATAGAAATCAGTTCGTTGCATAAATTGTAAGAATACAGATCATATCGACAAAAACGCCTAATCTCGTTTACTGCACGATCTAGTAGAAGTAATTCTTTATGTCCTTTACTCCACCAAGAAACCTCAAAGTAGCGATACCTTGCACCATATTCTTCGAGATCAGATAGAAAAGAAGCTACTTCTCTAGATAATTTTAACTCTTCTTTTTTGGGAAGTAGGTTAATCGACTTTATTACTTCATGTTGGATTCTGCCTTGGTTAGACTTCGGAACACGCTGGAGAATGAGTAAACACTTAGCATATTTCTCTAATGCATGCAGAGCACTCCATCTAAACTGTGGCAACAGCTCAGCACGAAAAGCCATCCGAGCATTAATATAATCTCTATCTGCCGTATCTCTAAACGAGCGAATTGCAAAATAATTTATTTTGTCTGCTATTTCAGACATCAACTGATTCCTCTTGATTTATCTGGTAACTCGAGATGTTGGCTAACGCCCGCTTAATTGGTGAGCAACGCAATACGATGTTTCCGCACACCACCTAAATCACTAAAGTTACCGCGAACCCCAAATGCCACGCGTCGCGAATCCGTCTTGAAGCGTTTGTTATGTTTCTAGCTGCTTGAACGCATGTTGCACAAGTTTTTTACCAACATAAAACCTATGCCCCGTCTCTGTCTTAACAATAACACGGCCAATATGTCGACTATCATAATTCGGCTGTGACAACTCAAATTGCTCTAACGTAATAGTAAACCTGAACTTTTCACCGGGCTCTATAGGTCGCCGAACGAATGCCTGACCACTACTGCCATCAACAAGCATATTAGCTAATACTTTTTCTTTGCCTCGGTAGTACTCTACCTGAATGTGACCTATAAAAACTTTAACTATTGAATGGTTTACAATATCCAAAGCGACCGCTTTAACTGTCGGTTCATAAGTTGAACAAACTAATATATTTCTCAATGCTAGCTTAACCGTTGGCTTTCCAAGCCTATCATTTATAAAATTAAGTCCTGCAAAAGTTATTAAAAGAGTGATAGTACTCAGGACGGATTCATAGTGAATAGAATCCGACACACTGTTCATTTCGAAGCACCAGTAAGCTGAAATTACGATAGCAATTACGTTAGAAATAAATGCAATAACATACCTAATATTAATAACCTAGCCCCCTTTAACAAACACTAGTCGTAAGTGAAACATAACGCCGCCAAGCGTAGCGAATCCGTCTTAAATGCTTTGTTATACGTTGTTAGCTCCGCACTCAAGACTTAAAAGCCTGCCTAACTCAACTATGTTGTTTCTTATATTGAGTCCATATTGCAAAACATCTACAGCCCATTTTGGGTCATAAGTATCACCACAATATGAAAACGACTTTATCCGTATCGAAGCGCGGTTTTCTATAAAGTCTAGCTGCCTTCCACATTGGACTAAGTTACGGTGTTTTATAGTATTTACAAACCCACTAACGTAAGAATAGTCATAACCATTCAAGGTAGCCTCAAGTTGACTTTTTAAAACCCCATCAGGTAACAACTTGAACACTTTACTAATATCGCACCGATGAATTTCTATAGGCTCTTTAGCCAACAAAGAATTCAGCAATTGTGCGAAAATGTCATACATTGCTCTCGAACTTTGAAGAGCTGCATGTATGTGAGCTTGAGCAACCAATGTCGAATATTCATGCTCAGCACGTTGGTCTCCAGTAGATAGAACAAATTTCAATCCGAACTTAAGATCTGACGAATCAAACTTCTCAATTACTGAGTACGCTTCTTCTTTGTGATAGTCAAAAATTTCAATACAACGAGATAGAGAATCGAGGTAATCGGCATTCTTTTCGGATATTTCACTATTCGTCTCTAGATGCAACTTTAATTGTTTGATATTCCACATATTCCACCAACGTATAACGCTTTCTATGCGGCTTTTAGCCGCCTATCATGTAACCTTTTTAATACCACATCAACGTGTAATCAATAGGTTAATGAAAGTTAACAGAGATTAGATTTTATGATGCCTTATGATTTCAGAAAAATGCTGTTACCCAAACTCCTTCGGATAACTTTTGATAGGGGCAAATTACTAGATTCGAAGTGAGCAAGATCTTTTGCTCTGAATTGTTTGGGGGCAAAGGTGTGTTTGCGAAGCACTGCACCCGCACGTCTTTGGACAGAACCTTGTCAGTTATATTACATATAACTGATTGGCTGAAACATGGAAAAGTAACGCAACATTAAGGTGTGAGCAATGCAATACCACGTGTTACGAATCACTATTAAACAGTTTGTTAGGTGATCTGACTCCAAATATTACACTAGCCACAGAATATAGATGCCTTATCAGGAATAACATATGCAACTCAATCCACAATAAGGAGTTGTCATGGGAAAACCCGCAGCAACAATAACATCAATGCACATCTGCCCCAAAGTCACCGCTAAAGTTCCGCATGTGGGCGGCCCTGTAGTCGTTGGCTCACCCAATGTTAAAATTGGTGGCTTACCTGCGGCTCGAAAAGGGGACCGTCTTGTTTGTGTTGGTCCACCAGATTCCATAAGCCAAGGCTCTAGTTCGGTGTTTATCAATGGAAAGCCCGCAGCTCGTATGGGGGACGGAACGGCTCACGGCGGTAAAATAGTGATTGGAAACCCAACAGTGCTCATAGGAGACAGTGGCAGTCAAGTTTCTACGCCAAAACCTAAAAGTGCTACAGGTTCTGTGGTACAAACTGACTCAAAGAACCGTTTAACTAATGATTCAGCGGGAAATATTCCCCGTGAGGAGAAGCCGATTGTTAAGGCTAGTGCAGGACAAGCTTCTGGCATAAAAGGAAAACCAGGATCGTGGGCGAGCGAACTAGAACCTCCTGCACCAAATACCTTATATGAGGTAACCTCAACGCATCAAGGAAGCCCAGTAACGTACACCTACGAAACCGATGCACATGGTAGAACAATACGAGTAACGGGGAAACTGCAAAAGTCTCCCATTAAAAGTCAAGCTATGCGTGATAAACTACACCGTAATTCATCTACTCAATCAAAGTATGGAGGGGATGACCCAAACTATGATGGTGGTCACCTCATTGCCACTCTATTCCAAGGACCAGCTGAAAAAGTGAATCTAGTGCCTCAACTGAAGGAGCAGAATCGGCATGGTGAGTGGCGGCAGATGGAAAGGGAATGGGCTGCAGACCTAGATGAGGGAAAAGACGTAGAAGTGGATATTCGTATCAAATATAGTAAGGGTTCGACGCCTTCTAGGCTTATTGCTATGTGGACTGTAGATGGTGGTTCCACCAATCGTTTGGTATTTAAGAATTAAGGTAAATTTATGTTTTCAACAGCAGAAGAAATTTATAACCATGTTGGAGGAGCTATCTTGGAGGTGGCTCCCGAACAGTGGTGTGTAGCTTGGGTTGATATTGCTATGAACCTTTCTACTAGAGCGGTGTATTTTCAAGATCGTTACTTGGTAGATGCTAACTCAGATGATGTGAAGGATCTCGACATCTACAGTTCTGACAACATTGAACTTGACGATGCCTTTAGTGACTTATTTGATTTAATGTCTAGCAAAGAGCAGAGCAAGCCTTGGAACAAAGCTCGCTTTATTGTTCATCCTGATGGTGATTTTGAAATTGAGTTTAAATGGGATGAGGATTGGGCATGGTTAAGTTCATTAAACCCAGATAAAGATATATATCCTGATGGTGATACAGTTAGAACTATCCGCTCATGGGATGGTCTTGGTGAAAATGCGTACCGCCCTTGGTTTGATCCGGATTCAGCCATGTTTAAAAAAGATTAACGAAAACTTTTAATAACCCCCACAACCAGTTACGAAATGAAGTAACTGGTTGTGGGCTTCAACCTAAAAGGTCTAACTTACCACCTAACGCCTTGTTAAGGACGAAGCACACAATGCCACGCGTGCTGAATCCCTCTTGAACGATTTGTTATGAGACATTTTGGCGATAGCTTCTCTTTGTGTTTTTATACCCCCTACTTTAAAAAAACAGTCCCAACCAGCTATAAACACGGCCCAAAAGACAGTCATTAAATAAACTCGATATGAGACAGTGGGAGAGAAGCCGAAATAGAAGTCGTTTTGGACAAATGCATTAATTAATATGATTGGAATAATACACGCTAATCCATAAGTGAGACAATGTATCAAAAAGCCTTCCTTTGAATCTTTACCCACTGATTTTTCAACGTTTTATCAACTTTTATTCTCCTATAATGTAACGTATTTAGTACAACAGTCGTCTTTAATCGTATCCTTGTTTAGTGCCTGACGGATTGAGTTCTAACTCATTTCTCTTAACTTACCCCACAGCCCCAACCATCAGCGCTCTATTAATCGTTTCCTTAACATGCCAGAGTTGATCGCCGTGCTTACATTCCCAGGCATTCATATCGCGATGCAGTTCTTGATGGTGTTCATTACATAACGGGAAGGTAAACATGTCCGAAGCCTTACTTCCCATTTTCCCTTCTCCGTGGCCGATTAGGTGGTGAGCAATTCCTGCAGTCTTACTACATACGCGACAGGGTAACTTTCGGACGAACGAAAGGTACTTCTCGCTCTCCCATCGAATTGGCTTAGGTTTTCTTAAGTACATCGCTGGTGGATCGTCATCGATGACCAGCTTTAGAACTGGCTTTGCTAGTCGTTTGAGCTGGTCACGCTGACTTTCGACAACGTACCTGGCATCAGTGTCCACTCTGCCCTTAACACCTACTCGCTTAGCCGTAGCCTCTCGTTTGAACTGACGATCTATAACGGATTGAGGAAGCAGATCATACACACCATTTCGTACCGCCCACCAGCATAGGTCTACATCTGTAATACGCCTTACTTCACCATGCAGCTGGCGAGAGACAACCATCAAGCCGTGACGAACCGTATTCTTTCGGGCGATTGAATACGCCTGGTGACTATCGTCGGCCATATTGTCATGGTGCCAACACAAACGAATAGCTCCCTCGCCGGTTACTCGAGTTTTCAAATTATGATTGCAGTAGCCTCCATCCTTCAACTGACACTCGGAAATCGTATCAACGTACTTAGCCGTACTACCGATAAGCAGTTGCACGTGTTCATGAGCGAAGAACGCCACCAAAGAGAGGTCATCCGAATACAACCCTCCCGCGGTCTTTGTGGCCAAACGCTGATTGGGAGAAACTAAACCAATCTTACCGTCCACTAGCAATGATTTTAACGATTGAGTATTCGGTGTCAGCGCGATCACTGCAGCGTTAAGAGTGGGTACAATATCGATATCTACCTTAATCACGTAGTGCCTCCTCAATCATCTGTATTGCTAACCCCTTTTTAATCATATCTCCGGTAAAGCGCAAAACCGTCCAACCTCTCAATGCTGCCGTGTTATATTTCTCACAATCCGCTTCATAACCTTTCGCTCGATTATGGCGACCATTACTCCAGGTTCCACCTTCCACTTCGATAGCCAGTTGCAGTTCGGGATAGGCAAAATCAAAGCGCCACCTGCGAGTCTCATGAAATCGATATTCAGACACGGGGACTTCCAACTTTAACGCTCTTATATGCTGCAATAACAACTTCTCTAACTGACTCACGCTGCCACCGCCTTCAAATGACCTGTTTCCAGCAACTTTTTACGAAGCCAGATTTCCCCCTTTCCGGTGATCAATGCTGTGTGGCTGATCCGAGTTTGGGAGTTTGTTTCGTAAGTGCCCTGCTTCACCGTAAAGTAACCACGTTCTACAAACTCCTGATACGGCAAGTTGTAAGAGTCTCCACGGCTCATAAAGATTTTTAACTCTCGAAGTACACGGAAAATAGTGACAGGCCCCAAACCTACTGTTTTAGCAAACTGACCGAGTTTCACACCTTTATCCGCTCCAGCAATAGCATCTGCAAACTCGGCTTTTGGCGCTGCGATTGCTAATGCTTGGTTCTTTTCTTCCAGTTCCTTAGCTTGGTTAGCGGCTAGCTGCAATGCTTCAGCATACGTTGTCGGTATAGATGGTTTACCTGCGCTTTCCAACTCATCCCAACGCTTAATAATGGAATGACGTAACTTGATGTTGTAACCAGAAACCAACGTCAACGTTAGCTCGCGATTCAAGTGATATTGAGTGTACTGATTACCTTTATGCCAAAACTGGGAACCCTCCAAATTTGGATGGTTCAACTCAGCCACCATTCGTTCAATATCTCGTTTAACGTGCGAGTGTTGCTTACCTGTCAGTTCCGCAATCTCTCGACTACTCATTGTCATCTCTGTTTGGGCGCTGATACTTAACATTCGACTCCCTCCGCTAACCAGTATTTACTCGAGAACCCCGTCAGTTCACTACTCTCATGCCGGACATCCACACCAGAACGGCGAGCCGCCTTAACCAATCTAACTAAGTCACAAACGTGAATACCTAATTCATCACACAGCTCGCTCGGAGACCAAAGCCGACGACGAGATTTCATTACATCAACCAAATCCTTTTTACTTGCCATTCTCGCCCCCCTACACCGCCTCTAGGTTCGCAACACGCTCCAGTAACTCTCTGCGCTTAGCCGACAAATCTGCGATCTTTCGCTTTGATGGTTCCACTTCATGCTGAGGTCGCTTAGCGTCAATCAAGTACAACATGCGCTGATTTTCTGAGTTGATAGAGCTCTCTAGCAAAGCGACTTCTCGCTGAATCACGGTCACTTCGTCCTGAGTATCCACTGAGGTGCTGCCTTGCTGTGGTGGTAGGTAACGACCTTTGTCCTGTTCTCTGCCAAGCCAGCCTTGAATAAACTTCTCGATACCCTGTTTGGTCTTTCGCTTACGAGGATTGGCATCGCACCAACCAATCATTTTTTTCAGCTCAGCACGAACATTCACTGCACCAAACAAATCCGAATAGCGGTCGATGTCCGGTTGAGTTACTCCATGAAACTGCCCTTTCCTGTTCAAAGGAATTTCAAACAGCGCAGGTTCGGCTTCGAGCGTTTCGCTTGGAGCAAGATCTTTACTTGATGGTTCTATTGGTGGATCTATTGGTGGTTTATAGCCGGATTCCGACCTACCCCCAGCCGGAATTTGACCTACCCCCTCAGGTTGTTTCGTCTGTTCGAGTTTCGAACGTTCGACTTTTGAACAGACGAAATTCGACTGTTCAAAATCTGTCTGTTCATCTGCTTTCTTCTTCAAAAGCATCACAGGCAACTGGTACTGATTATTTGAACGGACTAAGCGACCTGTATCCGCCTTTTTGAATTGGTTCTTTTTGAATAACCACCCGGCAGCTTCCAGTTTCTTAAGTGTCGATTTAACGGTGGTAGGTGAAACACCAGACTTACGAGCAATGGTATCGATAGACGGCCAACAAAGGCCGCTATCATCCGCATGGTCAGCTAGGCAAAGCATCACCAACTTATCAGAACCTTTAAAACTCGGAATGTCCCAAACGTAGCTCATTACTTTGACTGACATTATGCGCTCCCCCATGGGTATTTTGGCTTTCCAAGAATCAAATCAGCGTCATTATCAAGCTGTGAAAACTTTTCTTCCGATTGCTCAATTGTTAAGTACCCTTTGCGTAACTGAACTTTTATCCAATCACGGCGATCCGACTTCCAGTTCTTCCGAAACTGTCTGTCGTATTCTTCGACAATTTCAACTCTGTTTTGGTAGTCCCGTTGTTCTTCACTGGTCAAGAACGGCTTAACATCTAATTGCTTGATGCGCTCAAGCGCGCACCTTTTATCAAACGCCAACAGATTCATACTTCCACCTTCCCTACGACCAAACGCGCCTTACCTTTTCCAAACACAGCAAAGTTGTTCGCAAATAAAATCAGCACGAAGCCAGTTATCGTCTGAGTGTCCAGCAAAGCCTTATATAGAGAACGAGTGAGCAGGGAGAAGCAGCCTGTTGTTAGCTCTTGGCCGTCATAGTCAAAAAACGTAGCCTTTAGCATCAAATAGCCCTCCCCTTATAAACAGCAGTTACGTAAATGCGCTTTGCTTCAAACAAGTCTGCTAATTCATCATGAGTGAGCATGGTGCTCTGGCCCTTCTCCACCTTGTAAAACTGGTTTTGGTGGTACCACAATGAATAATTGAGTGTTATTCTTTCCATCACTCCTCCGTGATCTTTGCTGGTGACAGAGTGAGATGTGATTGTTCCTCGCAAGAATCATCACAACCCGGCTTTAAACCGTTGCCGCGGTTTAAAGCCACTTCCTCATCTATTACTCGTAATCGACGTTCGCACTTTGCTTTCAACAGCTGAATTTGCTCACGTTCGTAGGCTTCTGACGATTGGCCTTGCGCCACCATTAGCTTTGCCGAGCTGCAGGTGATGTCTGCCATCTGTGAAACGGTTTGCCAAAATATTTCTGTTTTCATACAACCTCCGCATATAGCGCATCGAGCTTCAGCATGAAGGCTTCGAAAGTCGCGTGATATTCCGCTTTTAATTGAGCGATGAGCGCACGTTCGCGAGCATCAAACACACCATCCGCTTTCGCTTCTTCAATGGTTTTATCCAAAAGTCCTTTCACCGCATTAAGGTGTAAGTGGCAATCGAACATATCCACGGTATCCAGCTCAGCGACATCAGGCTGCTCTACCACCAAGCAACTAACACGGTTAGCAAAATACGCTGCTACGTATGGGGTGTTTGTAAGCTCTGCCATTTCCACCAGCTCATCAACACTAAAAAAGCGAGAACCCTTCTTCTCGTATAAGTGGTTGTTAAAACTGTCTATCGACATACCAAGAACTGCAGCAACTGCCTCTTTACCACCAGTGACGCCTGCAATGGTTTTATTCACCATCTCTTTCTTATTCACCATTTGCTCCTTTGATTGGTGGTTTAACTTCTTGCCCTTCTGTTCCACACTCTTCTTGCGGATCAGGGAATACGTCGTCAAACGTACATTCGGTTCCCAGTTGATTAAGTGCTTTAACTATCTTCCAACACATCTCAACGTTTATGTTCCGGATACCTGATTCGTAGTTGCCGATAGTAGATGGTGTTACTCCGATAGTTCTAGCTAAGCCAGCTTGGCTAACTTTTGCTTTATTTCGATGTTCTGAGATTTTGTTCATTCTGTTTCCTCCACCAACAAAAGTACACGATTCGTGTTCACAAGTAAACACGAAAAGTGTGCATACAGCACACACGGAGCGTGTTAAATTTTTTGTTATGACAAAAAAAGTTGAAGTAGGACTGCGACTTAAGCAGATCCGAGAAAATAGCGGCCTTAGCCAAAGAGCCCTAGCCACTAAATGTGGGTGGGGGCCTTCACGTATAAGTAATTATGAGTCTGGGATAAGAAGCATCAGCTTGGATGACGCTGAAATCATTTCCAACGCACTGAATATTTCACCGAAAACCCTACTGTTTGGTGAAAGTTTGATTACCAACAAACCACCTCAAGGAAATGCAAAAGTTCTGGGCAATATGCAAGCATGGGACAGCAGCACTCCAATTGGGGATGACGAAGTAGCTGTGCCATTCTTATCTGAAATAAAGCTTTCCGCCGGAAATGGATTCGTAAACGACCTAGAACATGACAACGGTTTCCGCTTACGTTTTGCTAAATCCACCCTTCGTCGCTACAACGTAGCGCCAGAGAACGCGGTCTGCGTAGCCGTCCATGGAAACAGTATGGAGCCCGTTCTGCCGGATGGCTCCACTGTGGGTATTGATTGTGGAAACAAAACTCTAATGGAAGGCAAAATTTTTGCTATCAACCACAATGGTGAGCTTTTTATCAAGAAGTTATACCGTTTACCTGGTGGCGGACTCAGAATATACAGCTTTAATGAGATAGAGTATCCACCAAGAGAGTACACAGAAGAACAAGTACTTGAACAAAAAATCACTATCGTTGGTCGTGTTTTTTGGTATTCGGTGTTGTTATAAATAAAAATGGAAATAAAACGTCAATGGCACATAAAACTCTTAAATTAGGTGCGATAAGTATTGTTACTCATCCGCACTCTCCGCAAAACTACCTCAAGCTACTGAAACAAGCGGAGAAACTTGACCGTCCTTTCAATATGAGAGGAGACACTTGGGCAAATATCTCTTTTATTAGAAAACTTGAAAAAGATCAAAAAGAACCAGGCCCTGTAGCTGGAGAGTTCGTTAAATATACGGAGATAGATCGAAATTCAGAATGGTACAGCATCGCGAGTAAAGACGTGGCGACTGAAGATGAGTTAAAGAAAATCAAAGAGCTCCCAGAACATCTCAAGCCAAACATGTCTCGATTTTCCTTTATTTTTTACCCAAAAAGTCACACTTTAGTTTTCGAGCAGCAGTACGATAACAAAACCTTTTCGTCAAATTATGCACAAAAGGTTCTTTCCAATTTACTAAACACTCCCGAGCTGTTTGATAAGTATGGCAAAGTACACGTTCACATAATTCCAGAAACTAACAAAGTTAATGAGATCCTTAACGATAAGAGCATTTCTTACTTTGCAATGGTTATCAACCGTCCCAACCCAGACGATGTAAAATCTGCAGAGAGTAAGTTTAAAAAACGTCTTGCTCGTTTAAATGTAGAAAAGCAAGAAACAATACTAACTCCTCCAAAGGGAGAAGTGATTGAACTGGATGAAGAAGAAAAGACGATTGCCAAGGTAGCGGCAAAAAATGGTTATGTTGAAGCCAAGGTAAACAACGAGATGAATAGAGTTGAAACTCGGTCAACTAAAGCGCATCATTTGTCTCAAACTGTTGTTTACAACCCTGAGACAACGGATGCGTTTTCACAATTGAAACAGCAAGCACCAAAAATTATTCAAAAGATTCAGGACTGGATAAATAATGACTAACACCTCCCCTTTAAAAGAATACTGGCTAGCATATGGTGGATGGAAAGCTCTGTTCTCTAGCAAGTACTTTTGGGGAGCTGCTGCTTTAAATTCTCTATTATTCAATTCATGGTACCCAGTTGAAAGTAAGTGGTGGGAAATGGTTCTGTCCATAACTCCCAACTTCTTAGGCTTTACACTGGGCGGCTTTGCTATGTGGGTAGCAATAGGAGACGAAAAGTTTAAAGGACTAATCGCAGGTGCAGATGAAGAAGACGAAATATCTCCCTACATGGAAGTCAACGCAACGTTTACTCACTTTCTTCTCTTACAGATCCTCGCACTGATATTAGCAATCATAGCTAAAAGTTTTGACGCTATTGTTATTAACAATCCATATATGGCGATTGCCGCAAGGATATATGCGTTTAGTGCGCACTTTGTATTTGTATACGCTCTTCTAACTACTATCGCAGCAGTATTTGCGATCTTAAAAGTAGCAAAGTGGTACGACGAATATCGTTCTTTTGCAAATCAAGACAGAAAAGGCTTGATGGCCACATTCGCAACCTCAGACTGGAATAGCTATAACGTGGTCACAGCTCACTCACCAATTGACGCAGCAAGAACGATCAAAAACGTCCCTCTGAAATGGGTTGAACATCCATCAGAGAAAACTGTAATCCACGTAATGGTCGTTGAACTTTCAGGTGATAATGAATCATTACTACTTAAATGCACAGATGATATGGAACGAATAAGGTTACTCCGACAACTCACCGACACCTATCACTTCCAGATAAGCTAAGAAATAAGAAATTGTACAACCGCCAAATGGCGGTTTTTTTTCGTCCGCACAAAATGGATACACAAAACGTGTTGACACAACAAACACATTTTGTGTATTTTATTGATACACAAAATGTGGACAGCGAGGAAATCACATGTCTAACCAAGAAGCAGGAAACCTCAGTCTTGAGGACCGCACTACTAACTTCCCAAAACTGATGCAGGAACTGGACGGCGGAGTTGTCTCCAATGTCGTCGGTTTAGCGTTATCTAACGTAGCCCGAGCTGTGTCCTACAGCGATAAGCAGGGAAATGTGAAGATGGATCTAAAGCTCAAACCAATGGGTACCAACAACGAAATGGTCGAAATCACCGTTAACATGTCGGTAAAAGAGCCAAAAGCCGGATTCGGTACCAAGTCAGAAGACTTCCAATACACCTCAATCGCGTACGTAGGCAAAGGCGGCAAACTTACCTACGACCGACCAAAAGAAGATATTCACGGCCAAGCCGTTATTGAAGAAGGCATGCTGCGCGAAGTACGCGGCTAACCCACTCCACCAGCAACTCACTCAAAGAGAGAATAAATAAATGGATAAATCAGCAATCCAGCAGATCCAAGAATCATCGAATGCACCGCAGTTTTTAAAACAGTTAGAGAAAGCGGGATTCCCTGTTGCCGCCCTACCTGAGTCCTTCGATTTGCATGACTTGGAAAAGTTCATGCCAAACCGTAATCAATTCCGCGGCACGATGAAGACGGCCAATATCGACGAGTTTGTGCGTTACCACGAAGAATATCAAACCGAAGGTAACCAGTGCTTTATTAATGCTGAGCGTATGGCTGCTGTGACTATTTTTGACCTTGGCACTCATAACTTTCCTGGACACTGTAAGCATCAAGCAAACTTGATTCTACGCCGCACCGCAGCGTTTAATGCCCTGTTAAACATTAACGAAGAACGCCTTGGACAAAAGAAACTGGCTGAGTGGGTAGAAGACTACAGCGAGTTCGTTCAGGTCTTCTCTACGACTGGGGAAGTCATCGAAAACTCCGTCGCGTCTGCAGCTATTCGCAACATGAAGTTTGAAGCGAAAGCAGGGCGTGAATCCAATGTAGATGACTTCAGCCACCATCAATCTGAATACGAGTCTGTTGCGGTTCGCACTAAGGAAGAGTTCCCAATGCCTGCGGTGTTTAAGTTCATGTGTGTGCCTTACTTAGGTTTGGCTGAACGCACCTTTGAACTGCGCATGAGCACGATAGGTAATGAAACTCTAGTCCTTCGTATCAAGAAGCTCGAACAACACGAAGAAGAGATGGGCGAAGAGTTCCAAACCAAGCTTCAAGCGTGCTTTAAAAACGGTGAGATCGAAATTGATACCTTCATTGGCTTATTCAGCTCTTAACTAATATTGGCGCCCTCTTCTTAAAGGGGGTGTATCTTGCGAGGAAATATCTATGGCGGCAACCATCGATACTCAATTCGGGCAGGTCACGACATCGGCCCCTTACTTTAGTCACCAACTAGGTTGTGAAGTGATCAACCTAACTCTGATTAAACCAGAGAACGAGAGCAACGGCTGGGGCATCAGCAAAGAATGTCCTTCTAATGTATCGCTCACCAATCAATTTCTAAACATGTTCGCCAGAGATGCAGCACAAGTAATGTAAGGATTTCGCGATGAGCATGACACAAGAAGAGATCAATAGAGCGGTTGATGGTGTGATGGAACTTCGCCCAACTGATGCGCGTTTACCAAAAGAGCAACCCAAGGACTCAGCCGTTAAACAACGAATGAATGATGTGCAGTTTGAGCAGGAACTAGCAGCAATTATGGAAAATGAACCCGTGTTAGGTTCCGCTTTCTATTTTTGTAATCAGGACGTAACGAAAGGTGGTCGTAAGAACCTGAACTTCAATCGATATCCTGGTGGAGTGAAGTAATGGCCCTCATTAACTTACATTATCTATCACTACTTCGCTGCTATTAACACGTCAACCACCCAATTAAGAAGAGTAAGGTGGTTGCCCTGCTCTTCTCTCAATTCAACTATATAGGAGTTTACCGATGAGAACATTTACGGTGATTCAATTAGAACCTAGCCGTTGGGTGAAAGAGGATCTTTTAATTGATTTAACAGGCATGTCGACCAATGAAATCAAAGACTATCGTCAGTTTCGTTGGATTGAAGGCGTTCATTTTAAAAGGTCGTCCGGTAAGAGTAGTGATGGTGGTAAAGGCTATAAGTATGACCGTGTTGCCATTGATGAGTTTTCAGCAAGAGAAAGGGTTGCATAATGAACACACCTGAAGGTGTAGAAATTCGCGGTAAGTCTATCCGCATTAGTTTTACTTACCGCGAGATGCGTTGTCGAGAGACCCTAAAAGGCTGGGAAGTCACCAAAGGTAATTTAAAAAAAGCTAGCCATCTACGCGCTTCTATACTTTCTGAAATTTCATTAGGCACATTTGATTACTTATCTCGATTTCCAACATCAAAGAAAGCGCAACTCTTTGCGACTCCAGAACAGCGTGGTAAGAACCTGACCGTTCGCGAGTTGTTTGATGACTATATTCAATTGAAGAAAACGACTATGGCTTCGCAGTCACTCTATGTATTGAGTACTACCGCAAGAGCATGCTGCTTGTTTGTTGGAGAGGAACGTACTATCTCCACCATCACGATTATGGATGCACTAAAGTGCCAAAAGTTAATGGTCGACTCCCCTACTCGCAATGGAAGACCACGAAGCGCAAAGACGATCAATAATATGATCAAACTAATGCGCCGATGTTTTGATTTAGCAGTGAAATCAAAATTTATCGATGACAACCCATTTCTGCATGTTGAGTTACTAAGTGGTGGCTCTGGTGAACCGGATCCACTAGAACTAGAAGAGTTCCACCAGCTAATAGAGTCAACGACAAACTTACAGCAGCTGAATATGTTCACCTTAGCCATTTACACGGGCATGCGAACTGGTGAGCTCTGTGCGTTAGCATGGGAAGACGTCGATCTTGAGAAAGGTACGATCGAGGTTACTCGCAACGTCACGATTGAACGCAAATTCACAACACCCAAGAATAAGAAGTCAGAGCGAACTATTCACTTACTTGAACCTGCTCTCCTTGCCCTTAAATCTCAAAGAGAGCTAACTATGTTTAGCCCGGTGAGAGATATTTTTGTGGAAGTAAAAGGTTCAAACACCTATCGCCAGGAAAGCGTTCGTTTCGTATTTATTCCAGAACGTCGTAACGGTCAAGCACCGAGTGAAACCTACAAGACGACAACATACAATAGACTATGGTCACGCGCACTTAAACGAGCTGGTATTCGCCATCGGTGCTCATATCAATCTCGACATACCTACGCTTGTTGGTTGATCACCAAAGGCGCAAACCTATCTTTTATCGCGGAACAGATGGGGCACAAGAGCACGATGATGTTGGAACGTGTCTACGGCAGGTTCATGAAATCACACTCGCACGAACAGATCGAATACTTAAATGGGCTTATGGCTACAAATAAATAAGGTGCACTAATTCAGACCTGATCTGACAGGTTACCCTTAATAGGTTCTGCCCCTTTCCTTGTTAATCCAATACTTGGATTAATAAGATCAATTTGGGAAAACTAATTTCCCAAATTTTTCAGAAACTTTCATTCATCCAGACGATGTATGCTCTCTATGTCAAAGCTAATTAGAAATGTACTTAACTCGAAAAGCGCAACTGTCTGTTGAAATGTATTCTATCCTGTAAGTTAAAAAAACTTTTGGGCTTCGCAATGCAGTTGGGCTTACTGATTAGCACCATCTGTCAGGAGCTTGATTAGGTTCTGCTTAACTTCACTTTTGAATTTCCCAAAATTACCCAAGTCTGTCAGCCAGCCAAACAATACAGCGATTGGGCCATAAACAAGAAATGCGGTAAGAACACAACCGATGAAAATAATGCCAGATAGGACAATCCATCCAATTACACCTGGACCTTTAGCAAATTCATCAAACATATATGCAATGGCAGTTAACAGCCCCGCACCAAAGGCAAACGTGTATTGAAGTTTATCTTTGTTAGGTCTTAAACAAGAAGCGTATCGCTCTTTAGTAGACAAATCTGTATATTCGTTGGAGTTATGATTCGCAATGCCCACTAGCCGTGTGTTCGCTTTACTGTTGATGAATAGTAGGCTAACTCGCTGGCCTTTCAATAGGTCAATTTCAGAATTGATAGTGTACTTGAGTTCACGTCCACTATCAAAGCGTACCCAAAAAACCGTTTTAGCAGATGAGCTACTGGTAATTTCGGCAATCTCAGGCCCGTTACTGGTCATCACTCGGTTTGTGTGGATGTGAGTTTGAGTCAATACATCTGAGTCGATGACTTCGCCGCTGCTTACTGAATATTCACCTTTATATGCGCCTTTGCTGGCAGCAGACATTTTAATTGCTAGTTCCATTTTATTCTTTTCTAAGACAGTTAGATGGCCAATATTCAAACACTATTATCAATAAAGTCAAGACGTTGGCTAAAATTTTAGAGACTGACATATAAGAGAACGATCACATTAGAAAAAATAAAACTAATTGCAGGACAAATCATTACGCATGTTGAAAAACTTAAATAGTACATCCGCCTGCAGAAACACACCATCAACCAGGCTAAATCACACCGTGGCCTACATTGCCAATTGTAAGCGAGACCTTGCCGCTTACGAAGAACAATTGGCATAGCTACAAGATGAGCAGCAGTAAGGAGCCACTTTGTGGCAGCGAAGCAACGTTGTAAATAGACTTAGCAGGTTGTTCTGGATTAGCTCTGTCCATCTTCGAGTCAGCTTGATCTGAGCTGACTCATTTTTGTCCAATTGTGAGTCACAATACCAACAGTTCGGCAGTACGACCTAGTCGTGACTAACCAGCGGATGTGTAAGATCAAGTATGAATTACTACAATTAACGCTCAAATCTTCACACGTGAATTTTAATCCGTATAACCATAAATAATTCTGAATTGTCCCACCAGCGCCCCACTTCAGTCGGGGCGTGATACCAACCAATAAAAACAATCACTTATAGCGTGGGTGTATATACCACGCAAATCTATACTCACGTTATCGAGCGCGGGGCTGGCGGTGTGTTGAGTCCATTATCCAGCCTTTAGAAAAACAAAGCCACCTCGAAAGGTGGCTTTGCTTTATAACTCGTTATTGACGAACACCGAGTTTCACATTGCCTTTTGAATCAAACCAAAGTGCTTGTGAACGGCGACGTCCTATTAGTATCGGACCATCGTCATAAAAGAGAAAGTTCTTCCAGTGCTTTTTAAAAATAGACCATTTCGTTTCGATGACATTGTACTTCTCGTAGCAAAAGTAAACGGTCACATCGTCTTGCCAATCGATATGTGCCTCAACTTCCGCTAGCATGTCAGGATCATCCGACTCCCAGGCAGCCATCCAATCCACAGTTTCAGACCAATTCGCCTCATTCATTGGCCAGTCTTGGGAACTAAGTCTATCCATATCAGGGCTTTGAGCACTGATATTTTCTTTCCAAAATTGTGCTGAACGGGCTTGGCTCATCGGCTTAATAAAAGCCAAATCTTCTTCTGGCACAGGCATCGACTGATGCGTAAAAATCCATTTTCTTTGGTATTCATCCAAAGGCAAATAAGACATTCAGTCTCCTTTATTACGATTTCAGCCAACCTTTCTCTGTGGCTTCTTCAATCAACTCTTTCGCTTTGTCCCATAAGGTAACAGAGCCAAATTCAATTCGTTTATTAATGGTAAGTGCTTGTTCGCGTGAGACACCATGTTCCTTCCAACTCTGACCATTATTATGGTAGTTCAAGAGCATTGGAATTAACCGATCGAGTGCTTTTGCATACTTAGCATCATCGGTCTGCGCGGCTTCAAATTCATGCCAAAGCGCCAATAGCTCTTGCTCCTGATCGCTGGGTAACATACCAAACAAGCGCTCTGCAGCTCTAATTTCTTTTTCTGCTTGCTCTTGAGACGCAGCAGTATCATAAACAAAGGTATCGCCCGCGTCGATCTCTACTACGTCATGTATCAATAACATTTTCATCACTCGGCAAATATCAACAGGTGCATTCGCATGCTCTTCCATCAATATTGCCATCAGTGCGACATGCCAACTATGCTCACCACTATTTTCGAGGCGCCCTTCAGCACTTTTAACTCGAGTTCGGCGCAAAATGCTTTTGAGTTTATCGAGCTCGATTACAAGTGCTAACTGCTTTTCCAATCGTTCCATACTATCGCCCTTCTGGCTGCCAATTCGGATTAATAAGCGACGTTAGAACGTGGTCTTGCCACTCACCATTAATCAAAAGGTAATCTTTTGCATACCCTTCTCGGTTGAAACCTACATGCTCTAGCACAGCTTCACTGCGTTTATTGTGAGGCATGTAGCCAGCTTGAATACGATGCAGTTTCTGAACGTTAAACATGTAGTCGCAAGCCATGGTTAATCCACGACGCATATAACCATGCCCTTGCGCTTTTTCAGCGAGAGAATATCCGACGTTACAAGAATAAAAAGGAAAACGACTCAAACTACTAAAGGATATCGTACCTAGCATTTCACCCGAAGAGGCTCTGACTAAAAGGCAATAATACCCCAATCCCATTCGATGCAGCTCATTGAGCTTGATAAGCTTTTGCAACCAACCGTTCACTGAGAAAAAAGCCTCTTCACGTTTCGGTTCAAACGGTTTCAGGTATTCTCGGTTCGCTTGAAAATATTCGGCAATCATATCTGCGTCACCGATTTCAGCGGTACGAAGAAGCAAGTCACCGTCCAACTTATGAACGGCGATAGATGAGCTGTTATCTTCCATTACAAATGATTAATTCCGTCTTTTCGTTCAATTCGATTAATTCTTACGTATACCGTAATCACGCAGTTTATTAGCGATTGAGGTATGCGATACATTCAAGCGCTTAGCAAGCTTGCGGCTTGATGGGAATGACTGATACAAACGTTCCAGAACTTGAGATTCATAATCACGCATGATCTCATCCAAAGAACCGTCGATGTTAAGCGTTGCACTACCAGCGCCGACTGACTGAGGCTGAGGTAAATTGAAGTGATCCGCGTTTAGTATATCACCATCCATTTCCGTGAGCGCTCGAAGAACCATGTTATCCAGCTGGCGCATGTTTCCTGGCCACTGATAATTTGCAAGGGCATCAACTAGACCATCATCAAACTCTGGCTTATCAATCCCAAGCTGTTGAGCATGTTTCGCCACAAACAACTCAAGCAATGGTGCAACGTCGTTTGAGCGCTTACGTAACGGAGGAATGCTGAGCGTAAGTACGTTGAGACGATAATACAAATCTTCACGGAACATTCCTGCTTCAGAAAGCTCGGCAAGGTTATGTTTTGTTGAAGCGATGATACGAACATCGACATGCATCTCATCTTCTGCACCGACACGACGGAAATTACCATCCTGTAGAAAACGTAACAGCTTGATTTGAAGGTGCGAACTCATTTCACCGATTTCATCAAGAAATACCGTGCCGCCATTTGCTTGCTCAAAGATGCCTTTGTGGCCTTGTTCATGATTGAATGAACCCGGCGCATGACCAAAAAGTTCGGTTTCTGCTACATCGTCAGGCATAGAAGCACAACTCAAAACTAGGAATGGCTTGCTCGCGCGGCTAGAACGGCTGTGGCAAGCTTTAGCAAGCATTTCTTTGCCAGTCCCCGTTTCGCCCTCAATCAACAATGGTTGGTCAAGCACAGACAGCTTCTTAGCTTGGTTCATTAGTGCTTTATGACGGTTCGATATACCAACAAAGTGCTCAAAACCCAGAGGATTATGCAGCGGTAGTGCTTCTTCAATTCTGGCAACTTGCTGACTAGAGCGAATCGTCATTAGAGTACTCGCTAGAGTCGAGTTTTGCGCTTCGTCTCGGATATAAACGGGCATCAACTCTAGAACATAGTCCAAGCCATCAATCACAAGGTTTTCCCGCGTTCGACCATTAACACCTTCAGACCAACGAGAGAAACGAACACTTGGTAACAAAGCACCGATTTGAGTACCAATCACTTCTTGCTTGTGAAGGCCAAGCAATGAAAGTGCAGACATGTTTGCCATGTCTACGGCACCTTTAAGATCAATGGCAAAAACCGGATCGGGCAAGTTATCAACTAACGAGAGCAGCTCCGTATTGTGGCGCTCCATCGGCATAAACTGGATTTTACGTACATCTTTCACCCCCGGAATACGGCGGATTTCAGCCATCAGCTCACTAAACGTATCAAAATCAATATCCGGGCAATTCAAATAGATAATACCGCTAATATCGATTTCGATACCACGCAAGTCGATGCTTTTAGACGCTAAAATATCGAGCAGTTCTCGGGTCAAGCCGAGTCGATCTTCACATAAGACTTCAAGACGCACTTAAAATATCCCAATTCACAACTGTCAGGAAAAGTTGACAGTAGTTTCTATCATGCTTGGAATGGCGTCAAGCAATCCTATCCATCAAAGTTGATATTCGTTACGGTTTCATCGTAATTGATGCAACTTTCGCCGCCACTGCCTTGCGTATGGTGCCCAACTTAACCTGACGGTCAGGATACCAGGGTAGTGGACGCAATAAGGTCATCGCTTTCAAGCCCAAACGTGCCGTTAGAATACCAACACCTAGTCCCTGCCCTGCACGAGCAGAAACTTTGCCAGCAAGATCCATCGACATCAAATCCATACTGGCATCAATAGCGAGCTCACTGGCTCCAGCCGCCGCCATATTGACAAATACCGCTCTTAGTAACTTGATGCGAGAGGCATAACCTAGCTCTACCCCATATACTTTGGAGAGGTTGTCGATCATTTTGAAATTTCGCCACGCCACCAGCAACATATCAGCGGCAGCCAGAGGGCTCACGGCGACTAGGGCCGCACACTCGGTTGCGTGCTGTGATACGATTTTCGTTGCCAACTTGTCTTGTTGGCTCACCACCATCGAGTCATACATATCAAGAATTTCAGCGTCACTATGAGCAGGGTTAATACTGTTCTGCCAACGATCAAAGCCCGGATTCTCTGCCATCACACCACTTTGTTCTGCTACGGTTTCGCAAAAGGCTTTCCCTTTCCCAACGCTCTCACTATTAACAAGTGCTTCTGCTTCTTCTTGAACACTAAAATGATTTCGTAGTTTTCGCAGTTTCCAAAGCTCTTTACCCATAGCTCCTAAACCAAGCGAAGCGATCGCAGCAATAAACCCCGTCCAGCTTAAGGCTAGCCAATCAGAAGCCTGAATTGCGGTTATAACCGAGTCCACCGCTTGCCAGCCAACCAGACCAGCAAAAGTTGCAAATGCGCCAGTCGCGAGCCATTTTCTGCCCGATTTTGGACGAATGACATGCTCGAGTTGCAATTCCTGTTCGGTCTCCTGGTGCGCTTCTTTAACTTCAACAGGTACAAATGTTTCTTTTTCGCCGAATGTTTGCTGCGCCGTCAACTCCGGTTGATTCGATTGCTGCTCTTTTTCCATTACCTTTTCAGAGAAAACTTGTTTTTGCTTCAACTCACTCATTTCAATTTATCTCCAATCAGGTAATCCAATGCTTTGTCTAAGCGTATGTGCTTCATTGGCTCATCATTCGGTGAGGGCATCGGACGAAACGACGTAAAATCAAACCCGTTGTTTTGCCAATACGCTGCATTTGGTAGCTTTTTCGGCACCTCTCCGGGAAACATAGTCATCGGCTCACCACCCAATGTTGTTCCTTGTAACGCCGGGATGGTCTTATCTCCAGAGGAAATAAACCCCGTCGTGGTTGCTTGGATGGAAGCGATACTCATGCAGCTCATCTCAATATTCTCGTAGGCTGCCGTTTGCCACGCTGGATGCACCATTTGTTGGAGCAGAGACACCAAATTTGGGTGCTGATCGGGCGTGATATGATCCGCTTTTGTAGCAGCAAACAACACTTTGTCGATTTTTGGTGAGAACAAACGACGCAAAAAGCTACTACGACCATAACGGAAGCTATGCATGATCTGTTCTAGCGCTTGGCGCATGTCGTAAAACGCTTCATCACCAGCATTGAGAGGCTGCAAACAATCCACCAGTACAATCTGGCGATCGAAGGTCGCAAAATGATGCTTATAAAACGCTTTCACGACTTTCTGTTGGTATTCCTGAAAACGGGCTTCTAGCATCGCTAAGTTACTGCCCTTGGGCGCTTTGCTTTCCGAATCAGCACGACACGGAAAAAACTGTAGCACCGGCGCGCCTGCTAGCTCACCAGGTAATACAAAGCGGCCAGGCTGAACCCAATGAAGGCCAGAGTCTTTACAAGAATGAAGGTACTCTGTGTATGTGTGTGCAACTTTCTCAAGTAGTTTATCATTCACTTCTGCAAAGAGATCCACTTTCTCCAGTTCAGAAAGCCAAGCTTTGGCTAAATCGCCACGCTGGCCTTTAAGTGCATCAAACTGAGTTTGCGACCACGTTGCAAAGTCCATGTCCAATAAAGGCAGGTCGAGCAACCACTCTCCTGGATAGTCGATAATATCAACATTTAAAATTGCGGTTTTACTCAACAGCTTTTTCGTAGTTTTATTTGGTTTGTACTTGAGCGCTAAGCGAATCTCACTCACATCACGTGTCGGTACTGGCCACTGAGGTGGAGTCGCATGAATTTGGCTCATCGCCTCATCGTAAGCAAAGCGTGGCACCATCATATTCGATTGAGGCTCACGCTTCGCCCCAATAAGGCGCTTATCTCTAGCCACAGTCAAAAGAGGCAAATTGTCATGGGTTGCAGTATGAAGAAGCTGATTCACTAATGACGTGATGAATGCCGTCTTACCGGCACGAGAAAGTCCGGTGACAGCAATTCGAACATTAGAGTCCATACCTCTGTTGATAAAGTCATTAACTTCTTTCTTTATTCTCTTCATTACGCTTCTTTATCTTACTCCACTTTAAAACAACGTTGTCAGCGACTTCGAATTTCGAGCTATGAATACTGTTCTATCCCGAATTCTATGAGTTTAACTTTATATACCTTAATAAAAGATGAACAAAACATCCGGCTTAATGCTGTATCAAAAAAGAAAAGCCCCTGAGTGGTTCAGAGGCTTACTTAATCTACAGCATTAGTTACTCTATATGCGCTGATTACTATGTTAAACAGGAACTCGCTTTCTTTAAGCCTAGTCGTCTTCGATCAACTTATAGATAACAAATAGAGCGATTTCTAAAATCAGCCACAACACACATGTGATGGTCACGTACTTTTCATCAAAGATGCTGATACCGTGAAGAATCAAGTCATAGCCAACAAAGCCACCTATCACTACAGCAAGAATAATTTGTAGAATCTGAATAAAACGAGGCATGCCGTCTCCTAATTATTGTTCGCATAACGTTTGATTGCTATGCCTAAAGGTTTATATCCTTAATTATATAGACAAAAAGTGCAGGTTTCGCTGCACTTTTGTCAATTGTTTGCTAGGTAAATCAGCACCTTGTCACATTCTCTCTACTGAGACGCAGCAAGATTGCCCTTTGCCTTATGCTTCCATCTCTTGAATTTTCACTTTCCAAGTGTCTGGACCAATTTGGTGCGCGTTAACACCATTTGAGTCGACAGCCACTGTTACTGGCATATCTTCAACTTCAAATTCGTAAATCGCTTCCATACCTAAATCTTCAAATGCGACAACGCGAGCTTTCTTGATCGCTTTCGCCACCAAGTACGCAGCGCCACCGACAGCCATTAGGTAAACCGCTTTTTGATTCTTGATAGATTCAACCGTTGCAGGGCCACGCTCAGCTTTACCGATCATGCCCATGATGCCTGTTTTTTCTAGCATCATATCGGTGAATTTATCCATACGCGTTGATGTTGTTGGGCCAGCAGGACCAACGACTTCATCACCAACTGCATCAACAGGGCCTACGTAGTAAATGAACTTACCGTTTAGATCTACACCTTCAGGTAGACCTTCACCATTATCTAGCATGCCTTGAATACGTTTATGCGCAGCATCACGACCAGTCAGAATTTTACCTGATAGAAGAACGGTTTCGCCTGTCTTCCACTCTTGTACTTCTTCTTTAGTAATTGTGTCTAAGTTTACGCGACGCGTATTTTCGCCCGCTTCCCAAGTAATGTCTGGCCAATCTTCTAGTTTAGGTGGTGTTAGCTCTGCTGGGCCGCTACCATCAAGCGTGAAGTGTACGTGACGAGTCGCCGCACAGTTCGGGATCAAACAAACAGGCTTAGAAGCCGCGTGCGTTGGCGCAGTTTTGATTTTAACGTCGACAACAGTCGTCAAACCGCCAAGACCTTGCGCACCGATACCAAGTTTGTTCACGCGATTGAAGATATCCAAACGAAGCTCTTCTTCTGCGTTTTGTGGGCCACGGTCAATAAGCTCTTGAATATCGATGTGTTCCATTAGAGATTCTTTTGCCAATACCGCTGCTTTTTCAGCCGTACCGCCGATACCAATGCCAAGCATGCCAGGAGGACACCAGCCTGCCCCCATTGTTGGTAGCGTTTTTTCTACCCACTCAGCAATATCGTCAGATGGGTTTAGCATCACCATCTTAGTTTTGTTTTCGCTACCGCCGCCCTTCGCAGCGATCTGAATTTCAACTTTATCGCCCGGAACCATGTTGATATGTACGACGGCAGGCGTGTTGTCTTTGGTATTAATACGTTTACCAGCAGGGTCCATAAGTACTGACGCACGCAACGGGTTATCAGGGTTCGTGTACGCTTGTCGAACACCTTCATCTACCATCTGCTGAACCGTCATGTCGCTCGAATCCCATTGCACGCCCATACCGATGTTGACGAAACACGTCACAATACCAGTATCCTGACAAATTGGACGGTGACCTTCTGCGGACATTCGGGAGTTAATTAAGATCTGAGCAATCGCGTCTTTAGCGGCTTGGCTCTCTTCGCGGTGATAGGCTTTTTCAAGAGCTTGAACAAAGTCTAGCGGGTGGTAGTAAGAAATATACTGTAGCGCATCAGCGACACTGCTGATCACATCCTGCTTGCGTATTACCGTCATTACATGCCTCGTTATAGTTATGCTTCCATTATTGGCTTGGCTTCAATCGTGTTTGTTGAGCTTATTGCTCTTTTGAGCTTCGTTTTTTATAAACAATTGTCGAACGGCTGATATCGACACACGAAATGCTGAAGTTGCCTACTTGTAAACCATCTCAAAACCCTATGAATAGAGGGAGTTTGGCTATACAGAGGAATATGATACTCTTGCTGCCCATGACATGCCATGCAGTGAACGATCTCTTTGTCACAAATTACACAAATGAACAACATGGACAATCAATTCATTGATTTTAAAGCGCTGGAATACGCACCAGAGTTTACTCTTCACCTTTTTTCTCGCATTCAACACCTACCTTGGGCGATGTTGCTGCGTTCTGCATCAGAAACGCATATCGATAGCCGCTTCGATGTGTTGGTCTCCAACCCAATTGCAACGTTAGAAACCACTGCCGACAACACACAAGTTGAAACGCCATCGAATGCCTATTCAACTCAAGATGACCCATTTGCGCTGCTTCATCAGTTGCAAGAACAGTGGCTTCCTCACGTAGAGTTAAATAAGGAGTTGGATTTGCCTTTTGTTGGTGGTGCGCTCGGTTACTTCAGTTACGATTTAGGTCGCCGCGTAGAAACGATGCCAGAAGTGGCAGAAAAAGATCTCAACACGCCGGATATGGCGGTAGGTCTGTATGAATGGGCCGTCGTTGTTGACCACAAGCTTAAAAAAGCATGCTTAGTTGGTCAGAATATCGAGCAAGCTTGGCAGTGGTTAAACGAGCAAAAAGCAGAACAAACCGTTGACTTCGCTTTGTCTGGTGCTTGGCAGTCAAACATGACGAAAGAGAGCTACGCCACTCGCTTTGACAAGGTGCAAGAATACTTGTTGAGCGGTGACTGTTATCAGATCAATTTGGCGCAGCGCTTTAACGCACCGTATCAAGGCAGCGAGTGGCAAGCGTATCTGAAATTGGAGTCCGCCAACCAAGCGCCATTCTCAGCGTTTATCCGTATGCCTGAGTCTTCGATTTTGAGTATCTCTCCAGAGCGCTTTTTAGAGCTCAAAGATCGCGTCATTGAAACGAAACCAATCAAAGGTACTCGACCACGCAGCGAAGATCCAAAGAAAGATAACGCTAATGCCCATGACTTGCAGACAGCGGAAAAAGATCAGGCAGAAAACCTGATGATTGTCGATTTGCTGCGTAATGATATTGGTCGGGTTGCATCACCGGGTAGCGTTCACGTGCCAAAGTTGTTCGATATTGAAAGCTTCCCTGCCGTGCATCATTTGGTGAGCACCATTCGTGCAAATTTGGATGAACAATACGCTCCTGCGGATTTGCTGCGAGCGTGTTTTCCAGGTGGTTCAATCACGGGCGCACCTAAAGTTCGCGCAATGCAGATCATTGAAGAACTGGAGCCGCATCGACGCAGCGCGTATTGCGGCAGTATTGGCTATATTTCACGCCATGGTCGTATGGACACCAGCATTACTATCCGAACTCTTGTAGCGGAAAAAAACAAACTTTACGCTTGGGCTGGCGGCGGCGTCGTGGCAGATAGCGATTGCGCCTCTGAGTATCAAGAAACGTTGGATAAACTTTCAAAGATTTTGCCAGCGCTGCAATCGTAGATTTCAACCGTGGACAACGTCGCTTTAATGCTATTGACGAAAACAATCTAAAACGCCTCCAGAACGGTAATGCCGCTCATTTAACAGCGAGTGGCATATTTCTGTATCTCATCACCCTGCACAGCGACGAAGGAGCGTGATACAGGTTCTTCTATTCAAGCACTTTGTGGTCAAATTTGTTTCATTACCCGCTCATCGTGCTGCTACTAGATTCTCAGTCTCGCCAAGGCTCGCTAGAATGACCCAAAAAACATCGTTAAATGATCGGCATTATCCAGTGTGGTGCGTTTTTTTGTGTGTTTTATTTGCATGTACTTTAGCTTTTAGCCGTTGGCCAACAAACATACTTTTTAAGAGGCAGCGTCTACTGCTCAAGCCACTTACACATAATCTGTTCGATATCGGTTGCGGTGTACGGCTTAGTGAGGATGTCGTCCATGCCTGAATCAATGCACTTTTGACGCTCTTCGATGGTAGTGCCAGCGGTTAATGCAATAATAGGATGAGTAAAGCCACGCTCTCTCAGATACATCGTCGCCTCATAACCATCCATTTCTGGCATTCGGCAGTCCATGAATATCAGTTCGTAGTCTTTACTTTTCACCGCTTCTAATGCTTCTTTGCCGTTGGCTTTTAAATCAGGTGTAATGTCGAGTTTTTTCAGCATTTGAGTAACAATGACTTGATTCATTCTGATGTCATCAACCACTAATATTGAGCGTCCTGCTAAATCGCTTCGCTCTATGGTGACCAACTCCCCCTCTGCTGTGCCTTGTGCTTGCCCTTCCTCAAGAGGAATAGCAACTTTAAAAGTTGTCCCTTTGCGCTCTTCACTTTCAAAGCTAATTTGACCTTGCATCAAATCCACAAGGTTTTTACAAATCGCGAGACCTAAACCTGAGCCTTCAAAGCTGCGTTTCGCCGAGCGATCAACTTGGACAAATGGATCAAAGAGTGACGGCTGTGCTTTTATTGGGATGCCAATACCAGTGTCTTCAACCTCAAAATAAGCCGTGCCGTTAAGCCATTCCACCCGTAACACGACACCACCCAAGTGAGTAAACTTAATCGCGTTTCCCACCAAGTTAACCAAAATTTGTGTAATGCGCTCTAAGTCACCGACTAAAAATTCTGGAATCCCCAGCTTTTTGTCGATAGAGAAATGGATGCGTTTTTCAGCAGCCTTAGCTGCAAATACACCCATGATGGCTTTTTCAAGTTCCTCCCAGGCAAAGACTTTATGTATGATTTCCATCATACCGGCATTCATCTTACTGAAATCAAGAAGATCATTAATGATAACTCTCAATAAGTCCCCTGATTGAGTCAGATTGCTCAAGTATTGACGCTGCTCTTCTTCTAATTGGGTTCGACTCAATAACTCCGCACTACCCAATACGCCATTGAGAGGAGTTCGCAGCTCATGGTTAATCATGGCGACAAACTCCTTCGTCGCTTTTTCTGATTCCTCAGCCCGCTTTCTCAGCTCGACCTCTCGCTCTAAACTTAAGTGTCGACCAATAACACCATGAACTAAGTCAGACACGAGCTCCATCTGTTTGGAAATAAAAGACTGATCGATTTGATCTTGCAACACAGAGAAAATCAACTCCCCAACCGTTTCCCCATCAATGATAACTGGCAAATGCAAATTCTCTCCCTGCCAATTAGGAGAGGTTAAAATCTCGTTGTTATGACGAAGCTGTAAGTGACCAAAGTGATGACGACGCAATGAGCTCAGCTTTGTAGCGTCAAGAAACAAGTAAGCCGCAGAAATGATCGAGTTAGAAGTGAGCTGCTCAATAAAGCTCGCTATCATTGCTTCATCGAACGTGCTCGATAAAAAAGTACGACCGAACTTAATCAACGTGGCATCAATTTGCTCTTCAAACTCAAACTTACGAAGATCCTTTTTAGATTTCAGCTCTAGCTTTTTCAATGCAACACTGAGTTGCTGGTTGGATTCATATAACTCTAAGCTTTTCTGTTCCAACAGCTGCTCAGCTGCTTTTCTTGATGCAACTTCTCGTTTGAGTTTCCTTTCTAATGAGGAACTTCCCGTCATATCGTTCTTATTGAGCCTCTAACCAAAAACGTACTTTGCTGCCATCTTCTGACTGGTTTTGATGTTTGATATGAACTACCTCACCAAAATGTGCAGCACAGCCTTTTATCAATCCTAAGCATACGTGAGACATACATCTTGCGCTGTGGTAGTCAAATACCAATTGGGATTGGTTTTCACTAATGAAATCAAATTGCGGAGGGTTAGCATCAGGATAAAGCTTCTTAACTTCGACATGAATAAAGTCTTCAACATGGCGAACAAATTGAAACGTCGTTTCACACTGTTGTAAACTGGCGTGACTAGGAATGGAGCGAAGTAAATTCAAAAAGACGCACTCTCCAAACACCTCTTGTAGTTGCTCGGGCGGAACACCAGATACTTTACTGAGATTCACGATCAACTTAACTAAGTCTTTGTGATCGTAACTACCAACAGCGGTGTAAACACCTTCATCGTTAGAAAGATCGAGAACTTGGTCTAACACATCAAGACCGAATTTCTCTTCTACTAACTCCATGAACTCGGTGAAAATAATCCCTTTCATTGGCCAATACTTGCCCTATAGTGACGTCCTAAAATAAAGAATGGTGTATAACCTTATAAGTTTCAAATTAATATGTTCAAGCAGAGTGAGACACACAACACAAAGAGGGAAAGTGCTGGCGAGTGTTTTAATGTGAATGCTTTATTTGGCAACCAGTAACGATAACGCCATACGCTTTGCCGTCTTTGAGTATAATAAATAATGGTTAGGCACGATAAATAAGGACTCAGTTTGGTTATCGACAAAACTCATTTACTACAGAACTTTCAATTTCGGCTTCCAACGGGCTACCACAAAGAGTCCCTTGCACGACTGAAATGGATGAAAGAAAAGTCCCTGAGAGATGCGGCAGTCTTAATCGGTTTTGTGGAACGCGATGACGGGTTACAAGTCATTCTGACTAAGCGTGCAGCCCACTTACGCCATCATCCGGGACAAATCAGCTTTCCCGGTGGCAAATATGAGCAGGAAGATATTCAGCTCGTGAATACCGCTTTAAGAGAAACCAAAGAAGAAGTTGGGATAGAAGATGAGCATATTCATGTGTTTGGTCAACTGCCTACACTACCAACGATTAGTCAGTTTAATGTGACACCTTTTTTGGCTTTTGTTTCTCCGGAATATAAAACGCATATTGACCCAAATGAAGTAGAGTCAGTTTTTGAGGTTCCTGCCAACCATATTCTGAACCCCAAAAAATTGTATAGCACCAAATTTGACCTAAAAAGAAGCAGTCATCGTGTATTTGCTATCCCATATAGACAGCATTTCATCTGGGGCATGACGGCACAAATTATCGAATCAATGCAAAAACATATTATTTCACATTAAACAGTTGTTGATATCGGTGCTTTTACAGGCGCGATCATTATGCGCATCAATATTAATAAAACGTTGCTTCATAAACATTCATTCACATTAGATTAATTTTCCATTTTCACCGCAAACGCTTGCGGTGAAATAAATTTATACAAACAGCCCTATTGATAAGTTTTTCTAATTTTACTCATTAGCAGAAATCACGAGTAGCACATCATTTTCGTGATAAAAAGCAGGTTTTTGACATATCATTCAATAAGCGTAAGCAATAAATGATTTAGATCTAATTTTCCTAGTGTAAAATCTTGCAAAATTACTCCCGACTTATTTCCTGTTCCCAAAATGAGTAACTAAAAAATGAATACAACTACTTCTGCGGTTTCTACCGCACAATCGTCTAGTAAGTTTTCTTACAAAGACTTTACCTGGTGTCTGTCCCTTTTTGGTACGGCAGTAGGTGCAGGTGTACTGTTCCTTCCTATTAAAGCAGGTGCAGGTGGCTTTTGGCCATTAGTAATCCTAGCCCTAATCGCAGCACCAATGACTTGGTTCGCACACAAATCTTTAGCTCGTTTCGTTCTTTCTGCGAAAAACCCTGAAGCGGACATCACCGACACAGTAGAAGAGCACTTTGGTAAGACTGGCGCAAACCTTATTACGTTCGCTTACTTCTTCGCTATCTACCCAATCGTACTTATCTACGGTGTTGGTATCACAAACACAGTTGACTCTTTCCTAGTTAACCAAATGGGCATGGAATCTATTCCTCGCTGGCTACTTTCTGGTGCACTTATTGCTGCAATGACAGCAGGCGTAGTATTCGGTAAAGAGCTTATGCTGAAAGCAACTTCAGCAATGGTTTACCCTCTCGTGTTCATCCTACTAGCACTGTCTGTATACCTAATTCCTGGTTGGAACACTTCAATGATGGAAGTGTCACCTGACTGGGGTGCAATGCCAGCTATCGTTTGGCTAGCAATCCCTGTTATTGTGTTCTCTTTCAACCACAGCCCAATCATTTCTCAGTTCTCTAAAGAGCAACGTCGTGTATACGGTGATGACGCAGTTAAGAAAACTGACGCTATCACCGGTGGCGCAGCAATGATGCTGATGGGCTTTGTTATGTTCTTCGTTTTCTCTGTTGTACTTTCTCTGTCTCCAGAGCAACTAGCAACGGCGCAAGAGCAAAACATCTCTGTTCTCTCTTACCTAGCAAACGTGCATGAATCTCCACTGATCTCTTACATGGGTCCATTGGTTGCTTTCGCAGCGATCACCTCTAGCTACTTTGGCCACTTCTTGGGTGCGCACGAAGGTCTAGTTGGTCTAGTGAAATCTCGTTCAAAATCACCAGTAAGTAAGATCGAGAAGATGTCTCTAATCTTCATTGTAATCACAACTTGGATCGTTGCTATCGTTAACCCAAGCATCCTAGGTATGATTGAAACAATGGGTGCACCGATGATTGCGGCAATCCTATTCTTGATGCCAATCTTCGCAATGCAAAAAGTTCCTGCGATGGCTAAGTACAAAACTTCAGCACCTGTGCAAATTTTCACAGCAATCTGTGGTCTTGCTGCAATTAGTTCTGTAATCTACGGCGCTCTTTAATCATCTCTGCCCAGTGCAGTATGATTAATCCAAAAATATAACGATAAAATTAAGCCTCCCAACTCCCCTTGGGAGGCTTTCTTCTGAGGTAATCGATATGATTAGTGTTTTTGATATCTATAAAATCGGTGTTGGACCTTCAAGCTCACACACTGTAGGCCCAATGAAAGCGGGTAAAGAGTTTATTGATGATCTTCGTGCAATGGGAAAACTGCGCGACATCACTAAAATCACCGTTGACGTTTATGGATCACTATCACTGACAGGGAAAGGTCACCACACAGATATTGCTATCATCATGGGTCTTGCAGGCAACACTCCTGAGAAAGTTGATATCGATTCTATCCCGGGCTTTATCGCTCGTATAGAAGAAACTGAACGCCTTCCTGTTGGCATGCACTGTCACACAGTATCGTTCCCACGTGAAGGTGGAATGAACTTCCGCAAAACAAACCTAGAGCTACACGAAAACGGCATGCAGATCCACGCTTGGATTGATGACGAAAAAGCGTACTCAAAAACTTACTACTCTATCGGCGGTGGTTTCATCGTTGATGAAGAAAATTTCGGTAAAGAAGCTGAGAACCCAGTAAAAGTACCTTACCCGTTTACAACGGCAGAGGAACTGGTTAACCAATGCCACGAAAGTGGATTGTCCATCAGCGCGCTAACCATGAAGAATGAGCATGCGCTTCATTCAGATGAAGAAACTCGTACTTATTTCGCGAACATCTGGCGCACAATGCGCGAGTGTATGGATCGCGGTATGAATGAAGAAGGTATTTTGCCTGGTCCACTACGCGTGCCTCGCCGTGCAGCAGCACTTCGCCAGCAGCTACTTACTTCAGAAAAGACAACAAACGACCCAATGTCTGTTGTTGATTGGGTAAACATGTTTGCTTTCGCAGTAAACGAAGAGAACGCAGCAGGTGGCCGCGTTGTTACAGCACCAACTAACGGTGCGTGTGGCATCATCCCTGCGGTACTGGCTTACTACGATAAGTTCATCCAAACTGTGACTGAAAAAGATTACATCCGTTACTTTGCGGCTTCTGGCGCAATCGGTGGTCTTTACAAGCGCAACGCGTCTATCTCTGGTGCAGAGGTTGGTTGTCAGGGTGAAGTTGGCGTGGCATGTTCTATGGCAGCAGCAGGCCTTGCTGAGCTTATGGGTGGTAGCCCAGAGCAAGTATGTATGGCAGCAGAAATCGCGATGGAGCACAACTTAGGTCTAACGTGTGACCCAGTTGCAGGTCAGGTTCAGGTTCCATGTATTGAGCGTAACGGTATTGCGGCAGTAAAAGCAATCAACTCTACTCGCATGGCACTACGTCGCTCTTCAGCTCCAACTGTTTCTCTAGATAAGGTTATCGAAACCATGCTAGAAACAGGTAAAGACATGAACGCGAAATACCGCGAAACATCTCAAGGTGGTCTAGCAATCAAAGTGATTTGCTAACACGCCTTTCTGAATACCAATCAAAACCCGAGTCTGTGCTCGGGTTTTTTTATACCTAAAAAACCCAGGGAAATGCGTTATCAGGACAAGTAAAAAAAACCTAAAACGTTGAATATATCCAAATATTATGGATATCTCAGTAAAAAATCACATCTCTTCCCTAGCTTTATTGATAACGTAGCCAAAAATTAAACTTGGAGCACATCAACACATGATTAGGTTTGAAATTGGAAACCAAATCTGCGTTTGCTTGTCCGAAAACGAAATATCTCTAGAGCTCAATCAGTCACTCCACCACTCCATTCCTGTCAACCCAAATGAGTACGCCATTCTGTCAACTATCGCCACATACGGCAGTTTAAATACGCCGATTAGTCAGCGGTTAATAGAAAGCAAAATCACTCAACAATACAAAATGACACTGCCTGAAAATGGCTTTAAAAACGCGGTGGCCGCTCTAAGAAAGAAATTTCGCAAGCTCACGGAAGAACACTTAACCACTAACAAAAACATTATCGAAAACATTCACCGGACCGGATACTTCATCCCTTTTACTATGCAAAACAACCACCAGAATGGCATCGAACATCAACAGAAGATCAATCAATACACAACCAATAGTCTTCGAAAAGCACTTCGTATTTGCCTGCGTAATAAAAAGATCTATTCAGAAGCAATGTGGGTTGTGTTGATCACTGCGATCATTTTCTTTGCTATCTGTTACTACGCGATAAACAGCATCGTTAAACATAATTATCTGGATAACGCCTTCGAAATTGCAGAGAGCCTTTCCCGCAGGAGTTGCTTTGCTAATGAAAGCGAACTGAAGTCGCTATTTGATAATGTGAAGTTGGTGGAATCGAGCATGATGCTAGATCGTTTCAATATTCGATGCTTAGTCACTCCAGAAACCGTTGTCCCTGTCAGCAAAAAAGCCTTTGAAGAGTGGAGTAACAATAACAATTACACGACCCAATCATTTGACTTAAATAACGCAACTGTTTTGGTTCGTGTTAAAAACATTAACTTATCCGACAATGTTGAAAATCATATTTCACGTTTTTTTCTTTCCGGTATGAAGCTATCAACGAATACCGGAACGTCGTTAGAGATTGGTAACACCAATGAACGCTTTTTCAATTATCACGTAAAGAATAGTGGCTATAAAGAGGTGTATTACATCTCTGGACCGTTTCAAAGTATCATTCTACTGAGCTTACTTTTTCTCATTATACTGCGTCACCGCTCCCTACAAGCCTTTATGGCTTACTTGTGCGCAATTCGACAATTCAAAATAAAACTGGAGCCGATTTATAACACTTCGGCACAAAAGATTGTGCACTACGAAGCCCTCTCCCGGTTTAAGGTAAAAAATACGCAACGGTTTATTGAAACACTGATCCGCAATGGATTGCTGCTAACTCATACCTTACTGGTGATTGATTCCATCTACACCAAACAAAAAGCGTTGCCCATCCCTATCAGCATTAACGTTTGTCCTTCTTTGCTGCGAGGGCGTAACTTTTCAATCCTATATAGAGAGCTATCTAATCGGGATTGCCGTTTGCTGACAATCGAAATCACAGAAAATGCATCGATGTACTATACCTCTGAGATTTATGGCAATGTCGCGAAACTAAAAGCTCTGGATTGTAAAATCAGTATTGATGACTTTGGCACCGGCAATAATAATGTGGCGCTTATCAGCAAGCTGAATCCGGACTACCTCAAAATCGACCGAGAATTTGTTATTGGCCTAAAATCTGATGATAAAAAGATAGAAACCTTGCGTCAGTTAATTGCTATGGGCAATACGTATCGCTGCACGGTCATTGTTGAAGGCGTAGAAACGGCAGACAGTGCTCACTTACTCACAACATTGGGCGCCTATATTCACCAAGGTTATTATTACCCTCTTCATTGCTAGCTTTTCTTCACTCGGTTAGTTACTTAAAATAGATTTAATACTCTATAAAAACTCGTGGTGGCATAAAGGTATGCCGCCAATTTGTGATTGAGCGATGATTGCGATTAAACCCACCAAACTGAAAGATTTTTCAAGTTTGATGCAATTGGATGTGCAAGAAGAGCAAAAAGGATTTTTTACGCCGTTTGAAATGGCTTATCAAAAACGTAGTAAGTCAGAGGCGTTCTTTACGATTTATTCTGATGACCTATTAGTAGGCTATCTTGTTATCGATAAAGGTTTCTCCCAACATGCGCCGTTTGCTAAACGATACGAACTGGAGCTTAAATACTTGATGATTGATCAACGTTTTCAACGTCAAAGGGTTGGGAGTGAGGCATTGCGTAAACTGTTCCTTTATGCGTATACCATTAACCCTAAAAGCACCTCTCTTTGCGCCACTGTCCCACAAAGTCAGCAATACGCTATAAGTTTTCTTGATGCGTGCGGATTCATTAATACAGAGGAAACAACATTGGGTGATAATGAAAAAGAATGGATTCTACGACACCCATTAAGCTAGCTGGTGAAGCATAATCAAAATTGGGCCATTCAGATACAACAAAGGCAAGCTTCTCGCTGGCCTTTGTTTAATGCTCAATAGAAAGTGACTTATTCGCCTTTGTAAATACAACCCGCTGTGCACGTTTCTTTGATTTCTACTTTACTTAGCTGTGGTAAGCTTGGCTTAAGCTGCTGCCAAATCCATTTTGCTAACACTTCGCTAGTCGGGTTCTCTAACCCTTCAATGTCGTTTAGGTAGTAATGGTCTAAGCGATTGTAAATTGGTTTAAATGCAGCTTTGATCTCTGCAAAATCCACTACCCAACCTGTATGTGGATCAACTTCACCTTCTACATAAAGACGAACAAGGAAAGAGTGTCCGTGCAAACGACCACACTTGTGACCTTCTGGTACGTGTGGCAAATGGTGTGCTGCTTCGAACATAAACTCTTTGTATAATTCTGTTTTCATCTTGATTCTCAGGCTTTAAAAAGACAGGCAATACTAAGGAATTCGCTGCCAAGAGACAAGCGTTACCCCATACAAGCGTAGCAAAAACTTCCGCTGGTTCCCGGCTTCTTTGCTATCACTCACACCAAAGCGCCGTATTTCTGTCACGCGCCAAACATTTGATTACACAGCACTCACATCACAATTACATACCCCCAACATGTGTGGGGTCACAATCATTCATTTCGTTGTTCGCAGTGCGCATTTGTGCACATTAATATTGTGCAGTTCGTTCCAATTACACTTATAAATTTATGCGCTCAACTATCACTTTTAAGCTCTTACTGGCGTTAATTGCTGTCTTCAGCTGCGTTCTAGCTGCCTCTACGGCTTACCAATACCATCAACAAAAAACCTTAATCAATGATGTTCTTAGTGAACAACTCCATGATAAGGCTAGTAATTATTTCGATAGCCTAAATATGATGATGCTTACGGGCACCATGTCGCAAAAAGAGACCTTACGTCAAAAAGCCCTGGCCCAAGAAGGCATTGAAGCAGTTCGCGTGTTGCGAGCTGATACTGTGACCAAACTTTACGGACCTGGGCAACAAAACCAGCAGCCTGTCGATGATATTGATCAACGAGCGTTGAATGGTGAACTGGTGATTGAACCAATCTCAGCCGATTGGGGCAAAGGGTTAGTAGTCGCGCTACCAATGAAATCGAGCGAAAATTACCGTGGCACCAACTGCGTTTCTTGCCACGTTGCACCAGCAGGAGAAGTGTTGGGCGCGATTCGCTTGGAATACAACATGAATCATGTCAATTCAATGATCAGTAAACAGGCAATGTTTGCGATGGGAATAATGGCCGTAATCGCATTTGTGGGCTTCATCATAACGATGAGTTTGATTCAGAAAATCATTGTACGACCAATTCAAAGAACGTCGAAATTCATGTCGAATGTGAGCCATAGCAAAGATCTATCTCAACGACTTATGCATCACCAACAGGATGAAGTGGGCCAACTTTCTACAGCCATCAGTTCATTCATGGATACGGTCTCCGAAAGCTTAGAACGTGTGCAAGACACCTCTCACTCACTTGCCGACTCCGCGAGTAAACTAACTGCTGTCGCGCAGTCCACAGATAAAGCGGCCAATAACCAACAGCTAGAGACCAACGAAGTACAAAGTAATATCACCGATATGTTGCAGCAACAAACTGCTGTTGAGGACTCGACTAACAACGCTACTGTTTTGGTCAATCACACCGTTGATGTCGCCACTCATAGTGCAAGCCAAGCACACAACGTCAGTGAAGACATCAAACAACTAGTAAGTAACATTGATACCGTACGGGAAAAAATCAGCTCTCTAAATCAAAGAACCGAAGAAGTGTCGTCCATTCTTGTGGTTATTAAGGGTATTGCAGAACAAACCAATCTGCTCGCGTTGAATGCTGCTATTGAAGCCGCCCGAGCCGGAGAGCAAGGGCGCGGTTTTGCGGTCGTCGCGGAAGAAGTGCGTAACCTGGCTTCTAGGACGGCTGAGGCCACTGGTAATATTGAACATATCATTTCTCAATTCCAGCAAGGAAGTGAAGAGTCATTAACTTCTGTTGATACCGTCTGCCAGTTTGCTCATCAACGCTCTGTCGATGTCGAGGCACTATCAGCCACAATGCATAACGTTGTTGACGAAATGCGCCAAGTGCTCAGACATGCAGAAGATATCCAAAACCAGACGCAAACCACATCTGATGTAAGTCAGCATATTCAATCTAAAATAGATGTGATCACACTGCATGCTAACGACACATCGCAATCAGCATCGCACACGCGTGATATTAGTGTTGATTTAGAGCATCTATCCGAACGTTTAGAGCAATTACTAAACCAATTCACACTTTCAGAGCACAAAAGAGTGAATAAATAGAGAGATTCTCCCCATCAAAACGAATATAAAGGTTGATGCGAGCGAATTGACAGGTAATATGTCTCGTTGAATCTGTAAAATGTTACCCAACTCAGCGCTTAGCTTGTTTTTTGAACAAAAATGTTATTAGACAAGTACTTTAAGTAAGCGTTGAGTTGAATTTTTACCTCAATGGAGAATATTGAAAACATGACTTACGCGCCTGTATCAGACGTATTGAAAGGTCAGCTAGCAGTAGACAGCGAAGTGACTGTTCGTGGCTGGATCCGTTCACGTCGTGATTCCAAAGCTGGAATCTCTTTCCTTGCCATATATGACGGCTCTTGTTTCGACCCGATTCAGGCCGTGGTCCCAAATAATCTTAATAATTACGAAGACGAAGTATTAAAGCTAACGACTGGCTGCTCTGTTGAAGTAACTGGTAAGATTGTTGAATCTCCTGCAAAGGGTCAAGACTTCGAACTTGCTGCCACTGACGTTAAAGTGGTTGGTTGGGTTGAAGATGCTGAAACTTACCCAATGGCAAAAACTCGTCACTCAATCGAGTACCTACGTGAAGTTGCGCACCTACGTCCGCGCACAAACGTAATCGGTGCAGTAGCACGTGTACGTAACTGCCTATCTCAAGCAATCCACCGCTTCTACCACGAGCAAGGTTACTTCTGGGTATCTGCGCCGTTGATCACGGCTTCAGATGCTGAAGGCGCTGGTGAAATGTTCCGCGTATCTACGCTAGACATGGAAAACCTTCCTCGCACTGATGCTGGTAAAGTGGACTACAACGAAGACTTCTTCGGTAAAGAGACGTTCCTAACCGTATCTGGTCAGCTAAACGCAGAAGCTTACGCTTGTGCGCTAAGCAAAGTTTACACTTTCGGCCCTACTTTCCGTGCTGAAAACTCAAATACAAGCCGCCACCTAGCAGAGTTCTGGATGGTTGAGCCTGAAGTTGCGTTCGCAGAACTGGACGATGTAGCGAAACTGGCTGAAGACATGCTCAAGTACGTGTTTAAAGCAGTGCTTGCAGAGTGTCGTGATGACCTTGAATTCTTCGCTCAACGCATCGACAAAGAAGCAATCACTCGTTTAGAGCAGTTCGTTTCTTCTGACTTCGCGCAGGTTGACTACACTGACGCAATCCAGATCCTTCTTGATTCAGGTCGTGAGTTCGAATTCCCAGTTGAATGGGGTATCGATATGTCTTCTGAGCACGAGCGTTTCCTTGCTGAAGAACACTTCAAAGCACCTGTAATCGTTAAGAACTACCCGAAAGACATCAAAGCATTCTACATGCGTGCTAACGATGACGGTAAAACAGTTGCAGCGATGGACGTTCTAGCACCGGGCATCGGCGAAATCATCGGTGGTTCTCAGCGTGAAGAGCGCCTAGACATTCTAGATGCACGTATGCGTGAAGTGGGTATCGATCCTGAACACATGAGCTGGTACCGCGACCTACGTAAATACGGTACAGTGCCACACGCAGGCTTCGGTCTAGGCTTCGAGCGCCTAGTATCTTACGTAACTGGTATGGGCAACGTTCGTGACGTGATCCCATTCCCACGTACTCCTCGCTCTGCGAACTTCTAATCACTTTTTAGTGATATCGAATTAAAAAGACCTCCCATGTGGAGGTCTTTTATTTGTACGAATGATTTTCTAGCAACCGGTGTATGCACTCTAGTTGTTATTTTCGTCGTCATCCTCATCTGCTCGCGCTGCGTATTTTACTCCAACCACACACAAGCCAAACATCACAAATGGGATAACGGCAGCAGTGTATTCCGTCCAAACCATATGAGAGAAAGATTTCGCCAATATCAAGTGTGCAAACACCAACAAAAATGCGCTAAAAATAGCAACACCCATCAACCTAAGTTCATGCTTTACCAACTGCTTTTTCATTACGGCTCCTAACCTAAATGGTTGTCTGCCCATGATTGAAACACAGCTTCGGTATCGTCCACTGATACAGTTTGAGCAAAAAACAGGTAAACAGTTGGCTAATGAAGTAATTCTCCGACCGTCTTCACGGCTTGTTCTAATTCATCATTTACAGGTAACGATGTATTAAGCCTCAGGTAGTTCTCATAATTTGGAGTGATAGAAAACAACTGACCAAATGCTACAGTGATGTTCGCTTCCAATAACTTTTGATAAATCGCTTTTCCGCACTTTGTTTTCGGCAGTTCTATCCAAAGAAAATAGCCGCCTTTCGGTTGCGTGTAACGAATCGATTGGGGAAAGTACTTATCAACCAGTTCAATAAACGCCAATTGCCGCTGCTCAAGATTCTTTCGCAGTTTTCTAAGACGGCTATCATAACTATCGTTTTGCAAGTAATGCGCGATACCCTGCTGGATTGGTGCACTGCCTGACAACGTCGAGATAAGTTGCAGCTTTTGAAGTTGCTCATTGAAGCGTTTGTTTACCACCCAGCCCAGCCTATAGCCAGGGCAAAGGCTTTTTGAAAATGATCCACAATGCAACACGCGCTCTTGTGTATCAAAAGCTTTAAGTGAGCTTGGCTTTTTTTCAGAAAAATAAAGCTCTGAATACACATCATCTTCGATCAAGTACACATCGTATTTGTCAGCCAGTTCGACGATACGTTGCTTCTGCCCGTCACTTAATAAAGTTCCTGTTGGATTGTGAAAGTTAGTCATTAACCAACATGCGCGAACATCATTGCCGGCAAAAGTCGCTTCAATTTGATCCACTGAATGTCCAGTTAACGGATCCACCGTTATTTCTATCGCCTTTAGACCTAAACGTTCAATCGCTTGAAGTGCGCCATAAAACGTCGGTGATTCAACTACAACAGTATCTCCAGGCTGGGTCACGGCCTGAAGGCTCAAATTCAACGCTTCTAATGCGCCAGAAGTAACGACAATATCATCATGGGTAAACACCATACCTTGTTGGATGTACCGTTGAGCAATCAAACGGCGTAGAGACTCACAGCCCGGCGGCAAGTTATCCAATAACGTCTCTGCCCCCATCTTCCTGCCTGAGCTGGCTAGGTTGCGGTTTAGCGCTTCTAATGGGAACAATGCTGGGTCTGGAAACGCGGAGCCAAACTTCACCGCATTCGGTGAGGCCTGATTTTTGAGGTAGTCGTAAAGTTCATCGTTGATGCTAGAGCGATAAACGGAAGTGGCTGGAGAACTCGGTTCGAAGCGGTCCAACTCCGCAGTAACAAAGTATCCAGACTGAGGTTTCGCTGCGACCCAACCTTGTGCTTCGAGCAGCTGATAAGCTTGTAACACCGTACCTGCGCTGACAGAATGGTTTCGGCTTGTTACACGCACTGATGGCAGCTTTTCCCCTGCTCTCCATGTATTTTGCTGAATCTGCGTTTTGAACAGCTCAGCCAGTTGACGGTATCGGTTCATGTTTCCCTCATTTCACTTACAGCCGCACCATAGCATACTTCGCGCCAGCATTCTGATATGGGAGTATTCAATTTAGCAACGTAATTTATCAAGCTTATCAATAGATATTTCAGCCACGAAGTGAGCGTTTATATCCCATACTTTGACTGTTACACACATATTGCCTCACATCTTTGCAATACCTAAAAGCCAAGGTTTTACGTTGGACTGAGTGCGTTAAACTCACTTCGAGCTACGGTCTTTAAATCAGGAGGAAGCGATGAAAGTTTTTACAATGGACGATCTCTCGTATCGCGGAAAACATAAAGGTGTACATAGTTGGGACCATCCTGGCAGTACCACCCCTTATTATTGGCATCCTGATTGGCTGCATATCGCTGAAGATGCTTTGGGTGAACACAAAAAGGCTGACCTTGAAGTCCCTGATGGAGAAACAGCGACAGAAGAGCATGCAAAAGCGGCGATTCTCAAACACTTGAATGACGAGTAGTTTAGGCTCTATCACCGTTCAAGAATAGCATTAGGTAGGCGAATCCATCGTTGTATGCTTTAAACACAAATAAAGCTAAAACCTGCCAAATAGTAAATTCTTCTGAATGAGAAGTACGCATCTTCTATAGCGTTCAAAGGGCAAAATAAGTCGATTGTTATCACATTAATTTTCATTACATCTGTTACATTTAAATAGTAATGGTGATGCACACCTCAACTCATGAATTATGAGAGAAAACAATAATGGCGAAATACAACGAAGAAGATATTAAATACAAAGGTGAATCCAACGGCGTACATTCTTGGAGCTCTCCTTCCGGCCAACCTTATTACTGGCACCCAGATTGGCTACACGTTGCGGAAGATGCGACGGGTACGCATCCGAAGCAAAAACTTGAAGTTGAAAAGACAGAAGTACCAACCGAAAAGCACGCATTAAAAGCGATCTTAAAGCATATGAACGACTGGGCGACTGAAAAACTTTCTTCTAACCCTGACATCGAAACCAATGCGGTTGAGTCGGAAATCAATCTGAAGAAATAACCCCAACCGATATCCATACTTCTAACAGTAAACGCTCCACCTTTGGTGGGGCGTTTTTGTCTCAACAAATCCTCACTAGACAATTATAAACGCGTTAACGCAAAGCACTGAATTGAAACGATTGGGATGTGTGCAAAACTTCTCCAACCATGGCATAAATGCCCTTCAAACTCTGTGCCTACCAAACGTTTTCATGGCAAAAACTTTAGTTATGTTAGAATTCTGTTTCAAATCGCAACTTTTTTAGGTTTTCTTTTCAGTAACGGTTGTAACCAATATTGCTGAAAGGTATAAATGTTAGCACACCCCTTCGATTAACATGGATGAAGATTATGTTTGAAAAAGTAGTTGCCGCTCCGGCTGACCCTATTCTTGGCCTTACTGAAGAGTTTAAAAAAGATGCTCGCGCAGACAAAATTAACCTTGGCGTAGGTATTTACAAAAACGAGCAAGGCGAAACTCCCGTTCTTGCGACAGTAAAGAAAGCTGAAGCAGCACTTGTTGAAACTGAAAAAACCAAATCTTACCTAACCATCGAAGGCACAGCAGAGTACGGCATTGCAGTGCAAAAACTGCTTTTCGGCTCTGATGCAGAAATTGTAAACGAAAAACGCGCTAAAACAGCTCAAGCTCCGGGTGGTACTGGTGCACTACGTGTTGCCGGCGAGTTTATTAAACGTCAACTAGGCGATGTAAAGATCTGGATCAGCAACCCAACATGGGCGAACCACAACGGCGTATTTACTGCTGCTGGTATCGAAACGGCACAATACAGCTACTACAATGCTGAAACAAAAGACAAAGACTTCGATGCGATGCTAAATGATCTGCAATCTGCATCTGAAGGAGACATCGTGCTTCTACACGGCTGCTGTCACAACCCTACAGGGATCGATCCTACGGCTGAAGAGTGGGAAACATTGGCGAAACTTGTCGCAGAGAAGAAATTGCTTCCTCTGTTCGACTTCGCCTACCAAGGCTTTGCTAAAGGTGTGGAAGAAGATGCTGCAGGTCTTCGTACTTTTGCTAAATACAACAAAGAAATCCTAGTCGCGAGCTCTTTCTCGAAAAACTTTGGCCTATACAATGAACGCGTAGGTGCCTTCACGTTAGTAGCTGAGTCAGAAGAAGTCGCAACAACCGCATTTTCTCAAGTTAAAGCCATTATTCGCTCTATCTACTCTAACCCACCTGCACACGGAAGCGCTGTCGTGACTCACATTCTTGGCAACGCCGAAATGCGTGCGGAATGGGAAGCTGAAGTAGCAGAAATGCGTGACCGTATTCAAGAAATGCGTGAACTATTTGTAGCGACACTAAAAGCAGAGGGTGTGGACGCAGACTTTAGTTTCATCGAACGTCAAAATGGTATGTTCTCTTTCTCAGGTCTTTCTAAAGAGCAAGTTAACCGCCTTAAAGAAGAGTTCGGTATTTACATTGTCGGTTCTGGCCGAATCAGTGTTGCTGGTATGACGAAGTCAAATATGGGCCCTCTGTGTAAAGGCATTGCAGCGGTTTTATAATCGACTGTCGCATACTTTATTAAAAGGAAAGGTCAGCATAAGCTGACCTTTTTTGTTTTAACTTAACGCCAAAAACGAACCCGTCCGATCTAGTAGACAAACTTCAAACTCAGCCCTACTTCATTGACGTAATCTGAGCTTTCACCGCTGTAATCAGTATCTCTAAACTGATAAAAAAGACCAGTGCCGATGACTTTATGCCATTGGTAGTTAAAACCGATCTTAAAATTGTTCTCATCAGCGATATCACTACGGTTCAACTCCACTTCAGCTGTCGCAATAAGCTTTTCACTGAGCAAGTAATTCACCCCAACAGTTACAGCTTGAATCAATTCGCTATCGGAAGACAACGTATTATCCGTTTTGTCGTCCGTCGCTTTCGCTTTGATTGCGCCTATTCCATATATCCCGTAGATATCGAATTGCTCAGTAACTCCATAACGGTAACCACCACCAAACAAAAGGCGGTCAATGCGAAGAGTAAAATCATCCGGATGGAAAAACTGCGCTGAGTAATCAACATTAAACAACCAGTTCTCAGTAAACAAATAGTTACCACCGAGTCCAACTGTGGTCGCATTAGAGTTATCTAACCATTCTTCGTTTGTCGTTCCGGCACCAACATCCAAATGAATGTGTTCGTACCCAAATTTTTCTGCTTGGTCCATGACCGCTGCGCTTGATATCGCCGGCAAAGCAGCTAAAGAAACAAGCAATAAATTTCTCACCATTCGACTTCCTTTCATGAGAATTATCTAAACACTGTATTCCATCGCCTGAGCTACTTGGCTCAAGAAGAATAGCTTCATCTAAAGACGTGATAACGATCTGAAACAGCCAAAGATCTAATCAGTCATCACGAAGAAAACATATCGACGACGTCTTTTTCAATTGAGGTGACCATATAGTAGTAAAAATGAAGCTCCCTTATCGTGCGATATGTCAGAATCTTATGACTGAGCACGAAAATCGCGGTTCAGATAAGACTCTGTTTTAAAACTAAGTTAAGATTACTTTATTATTTGCGAACTAAAAGGCGCCTTCGATGGATGCAGAACTTCTCGAGATTTACAACTTTCTCGCCAAGTATCCCCCGTTCAATGAACTCCCTGAAGAAACACTAAACAAGGTGACAGAGAGTGTCGAAATCTCGTACTACCGAGAAGATACCCCCATCATCCATTTTGGAGACTATATCCAAGATTTATACGTGGTGCGAAGCGGTGTTGTTGAAGTTTATCGACGCAAAGGTGAGCTGTATAACCGCCTTGACGAAGGTGACCTATTTGGCCAGATGGGCATGCTCACCAATAACAAAGTCCGCTTTCCGGTAAAAGCCATTGAGGATACCCTGCTCTACTGTATTCCTGGTGACATTTTCCAAGAAATTTACGATAACTTTGATTCCTTTGCGGATTTTGTTGAAGTTGAAAATAGCGCTCGTTTACGCCAAGCCATTTCAGAAAACAAAGACGCCAATGACCTGACGACGTCGAAAGTGAAAACCTTGCTGACTGGCGATGCTCATACGATTGATCGTGGTCAGACAATCCAGCAAGCCGCGCAGCAAATGGCGAATGACAACGTATCGGCTTTACTTATCGTCGACCCAGATTTCGTTCGTGACGAAGACGATCCACAGTCCCCAGTACTTGGTATCATTACCGACCGTGACTTGTGTACCCGTGTGTTAGCTGAAGGTTTGTCCCCACAGGACGATGTGTCCAGTGTGATGACCACGGAGGTCATGTCTCTTGACCACAACGCTTACATCTATGAAGCAATGTTAACGATGCTGCGTTACAACGTACATCACCTACCAGTGGTAAAAAACCAATTACCAATCGGTATTATCGAAACAACCGACATTGTTCGTTATGAATCTCAGAATTCGTTGTTGTTGGTGAGTAGTATTTTCCAACAACAGACTATCGAAGATTTAGCAGTTGTTGCCGAAGAAGTGAAAAGCAGCTTCGTGCGTTTGGTCAATGAAGATGCCAACTCTCACATGGTGGGTAGCGCGATGTCGGTCATTGGCCGAAGCTTCAAACAGCGTCTGCTAGAAATGGCAGAAGAAGAGCTTGGCCCACCGCCAATTCCTTATTGTTTCCTTGCACTTGGCTCAATGGGGCGAGATGAGCAACTGTTGGTAACTGACCAAGATAACGCCATCATTCTAGATGAGACTTATCAAGAAGAGAAACATGGTAAATACTTCGAAGCCCTAGCAAAATACGTCAGCGATGGGTTAGATGCCTGTGGCTACAAATATTGCACAGGCGATATTATGGCAACCAACCCACTATGGCGCATGACTCGTTCAGAGTGGGAAGAGTGTTTTGCTGACTGGATTGATAACCCGAACCCGAAAGCACTACTCAACGCCTCCATCTTTTTCGACTTGGATGGCGTCTATGGCCGCTTAAAATGGGCAGAACAGTTAACTAGCTTTATTGTTCGTCGCGCTCGAAAGAACAACCGCTTCTTAGCGTGTTTGGCTCGTAACGCACTAAACAGAACACCACCTCTGGGCTTCTTTAAAGACTTCGTGATGGAAAAAGATGGCAGACACAACAACTCCATCAACCTCAAACGTCGCGGTACTGCTCCTCTGGTCGACTTAATTCGTGTTCACTCTCTGGCGGTTGGTTCACGTGCACAGAACTCGTTTGAGCGTCTTGACGACATTATTGATGCTGGCATTTTGCCAAAAGGTCGAGCACAAGACTTAAAAGACGCGTTAGAATTTATTTCCATGGTACGTATTCGTCACCAAGCGACGGATGTGGAACTAGGCATTGAGCCTGATAACAATATCGAACCGGAAAACCTCTCTGAGTTTGAACGTCGCAACCTAAAGGATGCATTCCAGATCCTAAGCAATGGTCAAAATTTCCTTAAGTTCCGCTACCAAGCGAACAAGAGCTTTAAGTGAGGTTTAGCATGATTAAAAAGCTCTTTCAAAAGCCAACCATTCAGTGGCCAACGAAGTTTGAACACAAGCTGGAGATGGCGAAGGATGAGAATTTAATTGCGTTCTATAGCAACAAGCCGCCTGCTCCAGAAACACCGTTATCTGAGGTGGAGTTCGTGGCGTTAGATTTCGAAACGACGGGTTTGAATCCTGAAAAACATGACATCATTACTATTGGTTTGGTGCCGTTTAACCTGAAGCGAATTTTCCTACGTAACTCGCGTCATTGGAAGGTACGTCCACAGCGTGCACTCGATGAAGACTCAGTCATTATACACGGTATTACTCACAGCGAATTGATCGATGCGCCTGACTTAGGCGATATCTTAAGCGAGCTGCTACCATGCTTAAGCGGGAAAATCATTGTTGTTCATTACCGTCGTATCGAGAGAGAGTTTCTGGATAAAGCGCTCAAAAGCCGTTTAGGGGAAGGTATTGAGTTTCCTGTTTTAGATACGCTGCACCTTGAAGAAACGATTCAACAGAAACGTTCAGGCTCTCTCTGGGAGCGTTTAAAAGGGAAAAAACCAGAATCGGTTCGGCTAGCGCAATCTCGACGCCGTTATGGGCTGCCAGACTATACGCCTCACCATGCATTAACCGATGCAATTGCTACCGCAGAGCTACTGCAAGCGCAAATCGCCCATCATTACAGTGAAGAGCAACCCATCAGTGAGTTCTGGCTGTAATATACTTCACGCTTAATAGCGATCAAAAAAGGAGCCAGATGGCTCCTTTTTACTTAGGTTGAGACAAGATTACAGCTTAAAGCGTTGAATCTCTTGTTCAAGTTCGTGTGATAGCTCAGACAGGTGAGCAGCTTGTTCTGCTGCTTGATGAGCTTCGACTGACAACTCGTTAGACACGTCACGAATACCTTCAGTGTTACGAGTGATCTCAGTGGTTACCGATGCTTGCTCTTCTGCTGCTGAAGCAATCTGCGTTGCCATATCACTGATACGCTCAACAGCAGTGTGGATTTGCGTCAAGCTCGCTGCAGCCGCATTGGCATCGTCAACACTGGTATCAGCTAGACGACGACTGTCACCCATAATACCGACCGCTTTGGCCGTTGTGCCTTGTAGCATCTCGATAGTTTCTTGAATCTCTTGCGTTGAAGCATGAGTACGCTGGCTCAATACGCGGACTTCATCTGCAACCACAGCAAAACCACGGCCTTGCTCACCTGCACGTGCCGCTTCGATCGCCGCGTTCAGTGCAAGTAAGTTCGTTTGTTCTGCAATGCCTTGAATCGTTGATAGAATCGTATTGATGCTATTTCCGTGTGCTTCTAGCTCTTGAATCACATCAGTAGCAACTTGAACTTCTTGCGCTAAGTTCTGAATAGAGCCTTGCGTTTGAGTTACTTGGCTTGAGCCGTGTGAACAAGCTTGAACCGCTTCTTCTGAGTTACTTGCCGTGCTATCAGCATTACCTGCAATTTCTTGTGTCGCTGCTGCCATTTCGTTCACAGCCGTCGCCACCATGTTGATTTCATCTTGCTGGTAAGAGATACGCTGACTACGCTCCTCAGCTTGCTGTGCTGTCGTGCGTGCTTGCTCTGAAAGCGCAGAAGATACGTGGCTAAGCTTAGTAACCATTGTGTGCATGTTGCCAACAAAACGGTTGAAGTTTTCCGCCAGTTTACCTACTTCATCATCACTGCGTGGTTCTAGGCGTTGCGTTAAGTCACCTTCGCCAGATGCAATTTCTTCCAGTGCATTTGATACGCGGTTCAAGTCACGGAACAAGAAACCAACTAGCCAAGAAACTGCAAGAATAACCACAATCGTGATCGCCACAGCAGTGAACAATAGATCTCGTAGCAATACCGCATGACCTGCTTCTTCTGTTGCGCGATCCATTTCAATCGCAAACATCCAATGCGTGCCAGGAACTTTATTGAAGTAGTAAAGCTTCTCTTTTCCTTTGATTACCGTATCTTCGATACGACCTTCATCGGCGGCACGCTCAATTGCCTCTTCTGAAAAATCTTTTAGAACACTGGTGATAGGCTTAAGCGTCAAGCTTTTATCTGGATGCGCTAAGAAGGTGCCTTCATTCATGTCGATTAGCATCGCATGCGCGTTTTCACCTGCATCTAAGTTAATCACATCGCTGATAAGCTGATCGATCAGTACGTCCGCACCAACAACACCAACAAACTGACCATTTTTCATTACTGGCTCAGCAATGGTCACAAGTAGTGCATTCGTGATTGCGTCTTGATATGCGGCTGTAATGATTTGCTTACCCGCGGCATCAGCATCCTTGTACCAAGGACGTGTGCGAGGGTCATAATCAGCACGGTTACGCTCCGGATGAGAGCGGTACATATCACCGTTTGGTGTACCAAGGAAGATGTCATCGAAGCCACCAGCCTTGCGAGCTTGTTGTAGGAAAGGAACAACGTCTTGCTCGGTCGAGTAGTCGTTGAACGCAGTGGCAATATCTTTACGGATATTGACCCAATCAGAAATTCCCTCTGACGCAGTAGTACTAAGACTTTGCGCACGTGAATAGACACCTGAACGAGTCTGATCAAATAATTGACCAGCCGACAACCAAGTAAGTGCTGTTGCCATCACAACAACAGCAGAAAGGCTTGCGCCTATAAGCTTTTGTTTTAATGATAATTTCATATTTATAGTTTTTTGAGTTGGGAGAACAGTTAAGGTGCATGAATATTACACACTTTTTTACGACTATTCACTAATTTTTAAAAAACAAAATAGCACATTAACTCTTTGTAAAATATGAACTTTCATGTGTCATTTTTTTGTCTCGAGCGTCATAAAAACCGCACAAAAAAAGCCAGCAAATTGCTGGCCTTTTGATTAATTGTTAGTCAGACGGTTTTATAAAATGCCGAATTACTGACGCTCAGTTCGCATACCCATCAATAAGCTCACACACATTGCAAGCAGAATGAAGGTAAATGGCAATGCTGTAGAAATGGCACCGGCCTGAAGAGCTTGAACCGCCTCGGAGCCACCAATCCATAGCAGAGCAACCGCAATTGCACCTTCCATGAATGCCCAGAAGACACGTTGAAGTACAGGTGCATCGACTTTACCACCTGCCGTGATACTGTCGATAACAAGTGAACCAGAGTCAGAAGACGTAATGAAGAACACAAGTACCAGCACAACAGCGATGATAGAAAGCATGCTACCAAATGGAAGAACATCAAACATTTGGAACATAGCAAGTGATACGTCAGTCAAGCCATTTGTGCCCAGCTCACCTACTTTATCAACAACTTGCTCGATCGCCAGGCCACCAAATACAGACATCCAAACAACGGTAACCGCCGTTGGAACCAGCAGAACTGCTGTGATGAACTCGCGAACGGTACGGCCACGAGAAACACGCGCGATGAACATGCCTACGAATGGCGACCATGAAATCCACCAAGCCCAGTAGAACACTGTCCAGCCTTGGAACCAAGCTTCGTCCGTACGACCAAACGGGTTACTTAGTGGGATGATATTCTCTACATATGCCATAAGTGTGGTTGGAATCGAGCCTAGGCTCGCCGCCCAACCGATAAGACCAACAAGGAGAAGTAGCAAGAACGCCACAACCATGTTGATGTTACTAATGACTTTAACACCACCATCGATGCCGCGTACGACTGAAACAACAGCAAGTAAAGTCACCACGGTAATAACGACGATTTGCAGACCTAGGCCTGGCTCAACACCAAATACGTGATGAATACCACTTGCTGCTTGCTGCGCACCTAGACCTAGGGATGTAGCAAGACCAAATAAAGTCGCAAGCACAGCCAGAATGTCCACAATGTGGCCAGCCCAACCCCATGCACGATCACCCAGAAGTGGGTAGAAGATCGAACGCATAGATAGCGGTAAACCTTTGTTGTAGGCAAAGAATGCTAAAGAAAGTGCTACAACACCGTAAATTGCCCATGGGTGAAGGCCCCAGTGGAACATCGTTGCACCCAGTGCCAATCTCGCGGCTTCTGGTGTATTTGCCTCAACACCAAGTGGCGTTTCATACCAACCGGTGAAGTAAGCGACAGGTTCTGCAACACTCCAGAACATTAAACCGATACCCATACCAGCTGCAAATAGCATTGCAAGCCATGACATAAACGAGTAATCGGCAACAGCGTCTTTACCACCTAGTCGGATCTTACCCATTGGTGAGACGATAAGCGCCAAACAGAAAATAACGAAAATGTTACCTGCAATAATGAACAACCAATCGAATGAACCAATAATTTTCCACTTCAGCCCATCAAGTGCCGTCTTTGCGGTATGTGCATCTAGAACTAATGCAGCGACAAGAAACAGCGCAATTAAACCTGCACTAATACCAAAAACTGGGTTATGAACATCAAAACCCCATTTTTGAACGTTGTCCTGACCTACCGTATAGTCGGTACTATCGATACTGTACTTATCTATACCCTTTGTCATCGTTCCTCTCTATTTTTGTAGTGTTTTTACGTACCAAACAAAAAAATCTTTCGAACACGATACGTTTTGCATTCCGTGAAGGCGCAAGATCCTATCATTTGACACGTTTTTGTCTATCTTTTTGCTATTAAAAAATCCAATAACTTACTTTTCACTGTGTGGTTACGGCCTTTGATAGAACAAATCACTACTACAATAGTTAGACCACAAACATTTATTGCTATAATAATTTTAGCTCTTCTTATTTTGTCGAAAAGGCGCGACAAAATGGTATTGAGGACACGGCGTAAAATTGTAGAGGTAATTTTTGATTTCCCCCCTTTAAATAAGGGCGCATTTAAGTTAGTGTCGCCTCGATAAATGTTCCCTACAGACTGGATGAATAAATTGGAAAAGTACGAAGAAGTATTGGTCTCGATTCGTCAGATCATCCGCGCTATTGATTTACATTCTAAAAAGCTGAGCAAAGAGTCTGGATTGACTGCTCCACAGTTGATTTTGATGCGCGCTATCAATGACTTAGATAACGTGACGATTAAACAGTTGTCTAGCCACACTAACATGAGCCAAGCGACCGCAACGACCATTCTAGATAGACTAGAACGAGGCCAGTTTGTTGAGCGTCAGCGCAGTGTTCAAGACAAGCGTAAAGTGCATGCTGTACTTACGAGCAAGGGCCAAGAAGCCTTAAAACAAGCACCAACGCCGCTGCAAGAGCACTTCATTAATCGATTCCAAAAATTGGAAGAATGGGAGCAATCCCTTCTACTATCTTCCGTTCAACGCATCTCGACGATGATGAATGCAGAGGACATCGATGTTGCTCCAATGCTAGAGCTTGGTAGCATTACCAAAGCCGATTAGTTTCGCTCCCACGTGCTCGCTTTTTGCGGGCACTACTCTCCTACTCAGTCAACCCAGTTTCAAACGCATATTTTGCTAACTCTGCCGTCGAATGTAAGTCCAACTTGTGCTTAATGTTATGGCGATGCGTCTCTACCGTTCGATAACTAATATTGAGTAAAGTGGCGATTTTCTTGCTGCTGTTTCCTTGAGCAACTAATTTAAGTACCGCTTCTTCCCTGCGGCTGAGAGGATTCGTTTTTTGCGTGGCAGGCACCACTTCTTGGGTAAAGAGTGTTTGTGTGACGGATTCACAGAAATACGTCGAGCCTTGGTTCACCGTTTTTATTGCTTGCACCATTTTCTCGGCCGAGATTTCCTTGAGCATATATCCTACGGCACCAGCTTGCATGACCTTCATGATGTACTCGCGATTATCGTGCATGGTCAACATAAGTATTTTGCTCTCTGGGCGAGCTTCTTTAATCACACCAGTCGCTTCAATACCGTTCATTATTGGCATGCTGATATCCATCAATATGACGTCCGGTTGCAAGTGCTTTGCGACCTCTATCGCTTCCAAACCATTACTTGCTGTACCCACCACTTCGATGTCAGGCTCTAACTCCAAACGAGCCATGAAGCCATCCAATACCACTTGATGATCATCGACAATCACTACACTAATCGGTTTATCCATAAACTATTTCATCCAAATTAAGCAGCACGGTAATCTCTGTTCCCAAGCCAAGCTCACTCATTAGCTCAAATTCACCACCGATGAACTCTACACGCTCTTGCATGTTCCTTAACCCAATCCCTTGTTGGTGCACTGCATGGTTAACCACAAATCCAAGCCCATCGTCACGTATGAGTAATTGCAGCATATTGCCCATTTTTTGCAAAGTAACCGTTACTTTTTTCGCTCGCGCATGTTTTTCAATGTTATTCAAAGACTCCTGAGCGACGCGATATAGTGTCGTTGCGACTTCCGAAGTCAGTTTATGCTGCTGAGTATCGAAATTGCTCTCGATATCAATCCCGGAATGGGAATGAAAGTCCTGTAGCAAGGTCGTCAGTGCTGCTTCTAAACCGATATCATCGAGGGCGCTTGGACGGAGCTGATGAGAAATATGCCGCACCTCGTTTATCGCGGTAACGAGCGATCGTTGTGATTTATCTAAGTGGGATTTGAGTTTTTCGTCTTCCAGTCTATGACTCATTAAGTCTAAATGACATTTACTGGAGACTAACAACTGATTGATTCCATCGTGCAGTTCTCGCGCTAAATGCTTTTTCTCATCTTCTTGGAACATCACGGTTTTATGTGCCAGTTCTTTCAGGTTCTTATCAGCGAGGCGATGCTCGTGCAGATTGATCGCCAAAGTGAGAACAATGATTACAGCAACGGTCACCGCTAAGATCACGACGACTGAGAAAAATGTCGTTTCGATATTTTTGTTCACCGCCGCGCGCATATTGGCGACTTCTCGGCTTACATCCTCAATATACAGCCCAGTCCCTATCATCCATTCCCACTTATCGAGCCATGCAGCGTAACTAAGCTTAGGGACAACTTCACCCGTAGATGGCTTTTGCCACAGGTACTGATGAAATCCACCACCAGATTGCGCTTGATACAATAAAGCTTCGATTAAGCGATCGCCATTTTCGTCTTCAAGATAGAGTAAGTTTTCCCCGACAAGCTCCGGAAGAACTGGGTGTACAAGGTTGGTACCATATTTATCATAAGCAAAAAAATAGCCGTCCGACCCATAACTCAAACGATTTAAAATCGCTTTCACACGCGTTTTGGCAACACTCTCTTCTAAAGTCGGATCGTTGTAGATGTAAGAAATGGAGTCAAAAGCGACGTCGACCGTATCTTTCAGCGCCGCTTCTTTTGATTGGATCAGGTTTTGATGAAAGATCTCTACCTCCCTTTTGCCAAGGGTCTTGGTTTGATAGATAGAGATCCAGCTGATACTCGCTGACACCAATACCACGGGTATCAGTGTCAGCAGAATTAACTTTGCTTTGAGAGGCATCCCTTCCCTCCATGAAACGCTGCCTTTACAGCTTACTATCTTAGCAGTACAAACGAATCGATTGTGTCTGCATAGACATAATTAACAGCTTAACAACTTGTCTCAAAAGGTAAAAACTCTCAGTTCACAAAATCTCTTTATTATCGAGTGATTAACTCATACCGTAAAAACCTGGGAAAAACAGCAAAGACGCCAACACAACAATCTGAATCGCGATGAATGGCATCACACCTTTGTAGATATCTCGCGTAGTAACCCCTGCTGGAGCGACACCTTTTAGATAGAACAAACTAAAGCCAAATGGCGGTGTGAGGAACGACGTCTGTAAGTTCATCGCAATAAGAATCGCAAACCACGTCATATTAATGCCCATCAATTCAGCGACTGGCGCAATAATTGGCACGATGATAAAACAGATTTCAACGAAGTCGATAAAGAAACCTAAAATCAGAATCACCACCATGGTAATAATAAGGAATCCCCACTTTTCACCCGGCAGTTCTAACATCCACTCTTCAACTAAATAATCACCACCAGTGTAGGTAAATGCCATTGAAAAGGCGGTCGCACCAAGTAAGATCGCAAAGACCATTGCGGTTACTTTAACTGTCTCTTTTGATGCATCATAAATCATCGACCAACTAAACTGTTTATACAATAGTGATAAAATTATCGCACCTGCACCGCCCAGTGCCGCTGACTCTGTTGGTGTTGCAATCCCTGCAAAGATGGAGCCCAATACCACGATGATCAATGCTAAAGGTGGCAATACAGCTTTCAGTGCGGTGAGCACTTCTTGTTTACGACTGATCGACTCATCGCGCTCTATCGCCTGTGCGGCTTGAGGGTTCAACTTCGCGTAGATGAGAATATAGATCACATAGGCGCCAACAAGTGTAATACCGGGCCAGATCGCAGCTTGAAATAGGTCCCCTACCGGTACGCCAAGTACATCACCCAACAAGATCAACACGATAGAAGGTGGGATAATTTGGCCCAACGTGCCAGACGCACAAATAGTCCCACACGCTAAACCTTTGTCGTAATTGTACTTGAGCATCACAGGAAGAGATATTAAGCCCATCGCAACAACTGATGCGCCTACCACACCCGTTGAAGCCGCAAGCAATGCGCCAACTAACACGGTAGAAATAGCGATACCACCGCGAACGCCACCGAACAAACGCCCCATTGATTCTAGTAGCTGTTCAGCAAGCTTCGTTTTCTGTAGCACTAGCCCCATAAAAACGAACAGCGGTACGGCCATTAGCACCGTATTTTCCATAATGGACTGAATTCGATATGGCATAAAAGCAAACATCTCGATGCCTTCAGCCCAAACACCAAAAATCAGCGCGATACCACCAAAAGTAAAGGCAACGGGAAATCCCAATAGAAGCGCAAAGAGCGCAACAAAAAACATCACTATACCGATCATAATGACTTCCTTTTACGACTTACCGTTATTACCGGCATAGATGAGATGAGGGTTGACAATTTTGTTGATTGAATGAAGTAACAATCCAATACCACTCACCGCCATAAAGAAAAATGACAGCGGAATCATCGCTTTGATAATCCAACGATATGGTAAGCCACCTGGGTCACCAGACGTCTCGCCTAACGCGTAACTTTCCTTAGCGAAATCAACACCAAACCAAGCTACCAGTAGGCAAAAAGGGAATAAGAAAAATAGTGTGCCTATGATGTCGATGATGGATTGTGCTTTGTAAGATAAGCGTTCATAAAAAATGTCGACGCGAACATGGCCACCGGACTTAATTGCGTAAGGCACACCAAGCAAGAACACGGCAGAGAATAGATGCCATTCTATTTCTTGGAATGCGATAGACACATCATTAAACACGTAACGCATGACAACGTCGTACACAACGTTTGCTAACAACAAAATAAACAGGATGCTGGATAACCATCCGAGGAAATCGCTAAAGCGGTTAAATAATCGCTCAATATAAATAAGACTTCTCATTCCGAACTCCGTGGAACGTTTAGATGCGCTCCGCTATGGTGCGGAGCATTCATTATGAAGTTTTCTTGGGCTTCGATAGCAGGCTAAACCTCTCGGCATCGCCTGCTTCATAACGTTATTGTTGAGCTTGACTGTTTAAGTACGCTCGGTGCGAAATATCTGACCATGGTCGAACTTGATTCATATAGTTCGCTTGCGACTCTTGAATCTCTTTCGCCAAAGCATCTTTTTCTGCATGTTCTTTCAACAAACGATCGTTTGCTTCTCGCAACGCAGCTACTACTTCAGGTGGGAAATCTTTTACTTCAACATTTGGGTATTCAGACTTAATAGATGCCCAGTTTTTGCCGCTTTCGTGTTTCGATTGCGTGTACATATCGTAAGCGGCCGTTTTCATGGCTACTTGCAAAATCGCTTTTAGATCATCAGGTAAACGATTCCAGGTACGCTTGTTAACGAGGAACTGAAGCTCAGTCGCTGGCTCATGCCAACCTGTGTAGTAGTAAGGCGCGATTTTGTGGAAGCCCATACGTAGATCCAGCGATGGACCAACCCATTCCAAGGCATCAATTGTGCGACGCTCTAGAGAAGTATATAGCTCACCAGGGGCGATATTCGTTGGCTTGGCACCTAACTCAGCCAAAATCTCACCAGCAAACCCTGGGATACGCATTTTCAAACCCTGTAAGTCCTCGACGGACTTGATCTCTTTTTGGAACCACCCGCCCATCTGAGTATCGGTATTACCGCCAGGGAAAGACATCAAGTTATGTGGAGAGTACACTTTTTCCATCAGCTCCATACCACCGCCGTAGTAAAACCATGCATACTGCTCAGTTGGCAACATACCGAAGGGCATAGAAGTGAAGTAAAGTGTGTTTGGAACCTTACCCTTCCAGTAATAAGACGCTGAGTGACCCATGTCATACTGACCCGACTTAACCATATCAAACACCCCAAAAGGCGCTTTATGCTTGTTTGCGGAATCAATGCGGATTTGCAAACGTCCGTTGGACATCTCTTCCGCCATTTTGGCCATGTTTTTTGTGGTATCACCAAAAATTGGGAAATTAGGCCCCCAAGTTTCAGCAAGCTTTAAACGATAGACTTTTTCAGCAGCGTTTACAGAAGTCGCTGCAAGTGCCATCGCGGCAGCGACAGCGGTTGTTTTGAGCACTCGTTTTAAAGATTTTTGGATTAGACTCATCGTTCACGTCCTTTATCACCAAGGTTATTGTTGTCATCCATTTCATTAGGATTGGCTGTATTCGGTATAAAAGATGTAACAATGTTGTCTAATGCGAAATGGGCATGAACACGGAAGCGAGTAATTCATCAATAAGGCATTAGCCTAAGGTATTACGTACAAGTACGTAGGACAATCGTCATGACAAAAGACTGTTAATAGCAAAATCAATAAATTATATTTTTATCTATGAATAAAAATAAAAGACAATACGTACGTATTTTTCTGCCAAAAAATTTACATAGTATTTAAGAAAATGTGACAAACCACTTATTGGTAGTGTTAAAGTCAGTACTTAATGCATTATTTCCAATACCAAGATAAAAAAATACCTCGGCATCGGCCGAGGTATTCAATCCAGAACGGTAGCGGTAATTAAACTGCTTTGTAGATAACTTTGTTACCTGCTAACTGCTCTTTTTGAACTAGGTTTTCTTCAAGAAGCTTCTTTAGTGCGCCAGTAGCCCATGATGCCGCTTTAGTATCTTCTTGACCTGCAGCTAGACCGATGCCTTTAGGGTTAATACCTTCAGCATTCGCCATAACGATGTCTAATACTTGTTGTTGCTTAGGAGTAAGGGCAACATCAACTGTTTTCACTGCAGCTACTTTTTTATCAGCTACTACTTTCTCCGCAACAGCTTTTTCAGCAACAGAAAGTGCTACTGCTTTTTCCGCAACAGGCTTCACTGCTTTAGGTGCTGCAGCTAAGTTTGCTACTGTCGCTTTAATGCGTTTTTGCAGTTTCATCTGCACTTTACGCTTATGAGCAAGTCTCATTGAATATTTCTCCAGTTCACTGCATCTCAGCAGGGATGAAAATTTGAAGCGCGTTTTATACCAAAATTCACAAGCAATTTGTAGGTTTTAGCGGCGAAACGCGATGAAAAATGCGCTCAAAGCATAGAACGTCTACTATTTAATCAGATATTTTATGAACGGATTTATTGAATACTGGGTATAAAAACAGAGGTTTGTTTTATTTTAAATGCAAATCAATGCACATAAAGCTACCCACTTATTTTTGGACAAGTATTCGATGAGGTTATAAGCATGGAAACGCTGCACCTAACAAATTCACATTTCAAACCCGACTCCCCTATCAACAGAATACTTTTGTTGCTCGTTGCACTCATCACTTTGTTTTTGGTTGCCATTTCTCCGGGATGGAAGCAAGCCATGTTGTCGGTCATTTTGATGTCTGCAATCGTTGGTTTCGCCATCTTGATGATTAAGAAAAGCCAAGTCACTTTTACGCTGACAGCTTCTCACTTTCAGCAACACCTTTTTAAAGGAGGTTGGGTCGTCCGATGGCGAAATATTGAGTCAATCGGTATTTGTAGCTACCAACAGGAAGGGTGGCACCAACCGCTACCTTGGATCGGTATTCGTCTAAAACACTACTCACCCTACTTAAATTCAATCTGCCCTCGTATAGCGACAGAAATTCTCCTCAGCCAGCGAGCACTGCTTTACTTAGGCGCGAAACAAAATCAGTGTGAAGATAAGTTTGAGGATATGGTGCTTGACCCTAAACCGTATATAAACAGAGATGGGATTGAGTACAAAGGTTTGTTAGCGATGCTCGCCAACCGGATGAAGTATCAGAGAGGTTTCTACGGCTACGATCTATTTATATCAGCAAGTGATCTAGATCGTGAGGCTGAGGATTTTGTGGGACTGACTCGGCGATACTTAGCTGCCGCCGAGCCAGAATAATGCTTAGTACACGCACTTTTAGTAAAGCGGCATCTCGTCAGCAACGAACGGGTTAGTTTTACGCTCATGACCGAAAGTCGATTGAGGGCCGTGACCAGGGACAAACGTGACATCATTGCCTAAAGGCCACAATTTCTCTTTGATAGAGCTAATCAACGTATTGAAATCACCTTGTGGGAAGTCAGTTCGACCAATGCTACCGTTAAACAAAACGTCACCCACAAACGCTAAACGCGCTTCTTCACTGTAAAGCACAACGTGACCAGGTGTATGACCAGGTGTGTGGAATACGTTCAGCACTTGATTACCGAAAGTGACAGTGTCACCCTCATTTAGCCATTGGTGCGGTTCAAACGCTTCTGTCAGCGGGAAACCAAACATTTGGCTCTGACCTTCCAAACCTTGCAACCAGAAGTTATCTGCCTTGTGAGGACCAACAATCTCTGTACCGCCAAGCAGTGCAGACAGCGGCTCCGTGCCACCTACGTGGTCCAAGTGGCCGTGTGTTAGCACTAGGTTTACCACGTCAACACCCAGCTCTTTGATAAGCATAGCGAGCTGCTTTTCATCGCCGCCTGGGTCAACCACAATACCTTTCATGGTTTCGTCACACCAGACAATAGAACAGTTTTGAGAGAAAGATGTTACTGGAACAACTTGGTATTTCAGAGCCATAGATAACCTATACCGAATAAATTTGCATGAAAACTGCCGCAACTATGACACTAAGGCCTAGCGACTTCAAGCTTTGAACTGTGGGTAATCGACGACGTTCTGAGACTAGAAACCTTGTCTCAACTAGCACTACCAGGAACGAACAGCTCCCGTATCGATATGAACAAAGTTACTACCTGGATAATAACCCACGCCACCGGCTTTTAGGCTTAATGCAGCATCACGAACCGTTGAAAGCTTCACGCCGTCTAAACGAAAATCAATGGCCTTTCCTTCCATGTGCATGCTCTTTTTCGCTACACGAGAAGACCCGTTGCGCAGCGAGGCGTTAGTGGCAGGAGAACGGTAACCTGAAATGACGATCACCTCTGCTTCTGTACCAATTAACTTTTGAATTTGGCTTATTTGATCGAACAAGCGTCGATCCATCGGATGAACCTCATTCCGTCGATGGTCTCGACAAAACTCATTCAGCCTTTGAAGTTCATCATTAATGTATCGTTTTCCATCGAAATAGCATGTTTCGAGGATCTCTCCAGTATTAAGATTGTTCATCGCCAGCGCACGTGGCTCGTCAGGGAGTGAAGCCCAAGAAAATGATGGCAGGGCAGACACCAACACCACACCACCAGCGGTCATTTTAAGGAAATCTCGGCGGGAAAAGTTACGACTTACCATTTCAAAATACAGTGCTCAACAACTAGACAAGTCGTGGACATTAACCAAACACATTTGTCACGTCAAATGCATAAAATGCTCCATCTTGATTTTCAGATGCAGTAATTATTGATTAATTATTGAACGAAAAGAGAATTCTTCGTTTTGTAAATTTTCCTTAAAGATTTCAACTGCGGTGATCGTACTTATAGATATCATCACGGTAGTAAAGCGTTCCCTCTTCCAACCATGCTGTTTGATAAATGATGTGTACTTGAATGCGCTCTCCCAAAGGAACTGACGTGTTAGACCGACGAGAACTTTCTCGCTTTTTCGCTAAACGTTCTTCCAACCCCTGAGTTTTGAACAGAAGTTCTGCTAACTGGTCTGCATGTTCTACACGAACACATCCTGAGCTGAATGCGCGTCTGTCCTGTTCAAACAAGTTCTTACTTGGCGTGTCATGCAAATAAATAGCTTGTGGGTTAGGCATATTGAACTTGTACAATCCCAGTGCATTTTGTAAGCCCGACGCCTGTCGCATACGATAAGGAAATGTTCTCGGATTCACCGTTGCCCAATTGATGGTTGTAGGGTCAATAATTTCGTTCGAAGTCCAAGACCGAATGATTTGAATGTTATGGTTAATCAAATACATCGGATTACGTTTTACTTTAGGAATAATGTCTTTAACCATGATAGTCCAAGGCACGTTCCAAGTTGGGTTGAGAATAACTGAATCCAGTGCTACCGACATGATGGGCGTTTTTCTTGATGCTCTCCCTACCACGACTTTAGACTCAAACAAGGGTTGACCGTCATGCCAATACGTGACTTCGTATCCAGGCACGTTAACAAAGACAACATTATCCCTTTCTTTCGACCAAATTCTTGAACGCTCAGAATTCAACGCCAGCAGATGCAATCGCTCTTGAGGAGAAAAGTTGATCCATCGAATGGTATTCGGGCCGATAACGCCATCTTCTTTCAAACCATGAATACGCTGGAACTCTTTTATCGCAAGCTCTAATTGTTCGTCATATTCTTCAGTGACTAAATCCAAGTAAGAAACATCTACGCCTACGATCTCCATTCGCTCAATCAATAGGGGTCTGTTTTCTAATATATCGCCAACACGTGCTAGCCCAGTTTGTTGATAGGCAGGATATTGGTACTGAGAATGTTCCGATAGCGAAGAATAGGCGGAGTAGAAAGCATCATCTGTTTGTAATGGAGACCGGAGACTTGCCAAAAACTGACCAAGTTTGCCAACCGTAATCTCATTACTCAGAACCGATAAAGTATCGATGCTAGGAGCGGGTAACGTAACATGGGCTTTGTCTGTAAATAGCCAATTAATCCCTTCTTCGGGGAGTTGCTCAAGATAACTAAGGTACATCAAGAGTGAATCTGTCATCACTAAATCGAAGTCGAGATTATCTCCCTGCCACCTTACTTGGTTTATCCGGTGAAGTTGATTTTCGAATTCATCGGTGACATCCGCAAGTGCAACCAGGTTTACTTGAAAAAGAAACTGCTCAATATCACTTTCATTTTCCCAGTTCAAACGGTAATTGGTGCTTTGATACAGTTGATCAATCACCTCTGGATAATGGATCATTTTTTCTACAGACAGCTTTTGTACCGCTCCCTCTTGCTCGACTTGCGCTGAAGCTTCGAGAGAAACGACGGTGGAAAAGCTGCAAAACGGCACCAGAAGTGCCGTCATGATTAAAACCCTAGCAAACACTGAAATGATCCTTGCGCTACTTGCCATAATAAAAAGTATGGCAAATATCTCACAGCTTGCAGGTTTAAAATTAAGAATCTGATGCCGAAAACGACAACAAAACTCTCTATAAGTAATTACTCAATGATCTTTCTAGATAATTCTCGACCAATGGTTATCCCATTGCACACCGCTTGCGAAGGTACTTTTTGACTCTTCAGGCCTTTGCTCTACCACTTTTCCCGCCCCAGAGCTGACTCGGAACTCATCGCCATAGACCACAACACCAGAGGCGTCTGGTAACGCACTTAACTCGACCAATTTGCCCATAGATTTAGACCATATACCATAGCAACTGCCCGGAGGCGAAGTGGCTAAGATCCATTCATCGGTTGCTGCAATACTCGCAACGTAGTGATTGAAACGCGCCCACTCTTCAGGCTCAGCTTGAAGATCTTGCATTTCACCACCACGCGTGTGCATGGCGATCAAGGCTGGATACTCGTCCGGCTCACCACGATATTGCTGACCACAAAGCACGGTTTCCGCACCATCATGAGCTAAGTGGCGAATACTCAACTTATGATCCGGTAAAGACACTTGATCCAGTAGCTCACCCTTCTGTGAAAGGTAACTCAGGCTGGGTTTCATGCTATCAAGATTGAGAGGTTCACGACCGTTAGTGTGTACGCCACCGACGCCAATCGCCAATACACCATCAGGCATCATGATCACTTCATGAGGACCAAGACCAAAACCCGTTAACTCATCGACCTTTTGATATTGCTTCTGTACATCATAAACACCAATGATCCCACGGCTTGTCCCCCTCTCACCTTCTGTGGCAAATAGTAATGTGCCGTCATGGGAGTAAACGCCATGCCCATAGAAATGACGATTTGACTTTGCTAGTTGCAGTTTGATCATCTGCCCTGAGCGAAAATCAAATACCATGAAGAAAGTACCAGGTCGTCGACCAAAGACTACGGCGTGGCCTTGTTGGTTCGTTGCTACACCATGACCACGTTCAGGAATCGGCAATGAAGATAGCGGCATACCATGCTCATCCGCCACCACCGCTGCGAATTTGTCTCGGCCAATGATAGAGCAGCCGATCAACGCAGGCTCACGTGAGCTTGTTGAAGAACAACCAAATGGCATCATAGGTGTAGCCGCCCCGAATAGAGCGGCTTTCAGCAAGGTTCGGCGGGTTTGATCAGTCACCATCGGTTGCATTAAATCCTATAACTACGCCAAGCTCGATCGCCACTTCTTCGTGAATCAGGTACTTCAATTGCTCTAGCTTATTGTATTGAGCGAGCACCATGCGATAGCCTTCTTTTGTTTGTAGTGCAGCAAACAAGCTCTTATCCTCTGGCCAAGTTTCTAACGCCATTTCAAACTGATGAACGACACGGTCTGCGAGATCTGCATGGCCTTGCTCTCTAAGTAGCGCATCTAGACCATTCCCGTTAGCAAAGTACAACGCTTCCATCCCTTGAAGGTTGGCTTTTAAGTTTGAAAGCGAGGTCTCTGAACGCCACGATTCTGAGAAATACGGGCGAGGCTTACCAATCTTCGCTAGCGGTCGGCTCAACTTCTTCATGCTGTATTCAAGCTGATTCGAGAGCAGTGAAATGTACTCAGACTCCCATTCCGTCATCTCTAGCGATTTCCAAGGGTTCTCTGCCCAAGAATCCGCGATGATCTGCGCTTTGTTATCGAGGTTTTCTGCAATCGCTACGCCTGTCACACAAGTATTGCCGTTGCTAGATAAGGTCGACGCTTTATCGTAAAGCAGCCATTCCAATGCACCTAAACCTTGCACGGTGACACTTTGGGTGGAGATATCTTCTGCACTCCAAGCTTGATCAGATTTCGTCAGTACAGACATTTTACGACCAGTGGTATTCTTTTTATCTGGCCAAAACTGAACATTCCAGCTTTGCTCCAACGCCGTAGCAGGGCCACGTTCTTGACCTTGTAATGCCATCCACGCAAGCATCGTTTGATGCCATTGCTGTTTTACTTGTGCATCATCTTTCGACTCTGATGCGCAGTAATCCGCGAAGCGCTGTTCAAGTTCTGTGGTTTGCGCTAAAAACGTCTGAGCTGATTGAAACTCAACCTCGTACACGCTTTGAGAAATATGACTTGTACTCTCAGGCTTGGCTGAGCTCGAACCGATGGTCGATTGGCAACCAACCAAACTTAACGTTGCGGCAATCGCACTCACTAACAGTGTTTTTTTCATGGTTGCTTCCTTATAGAGAGTTCAGAAACGCAATGAGAGCATCACGTTCTTTTTTGTTCAGAGCTAAAACATTTTGTTTCGCCGTTTCAGCTTCGCCGCCGTGCCACAACACCGCTTCCATCAGGTTACGAGCGCGGCCATCATGTAGAAAGTAAGTGTGTCCGTTTACTTCTTCGGTATAACCAATGCCCCATAGCGGTGCCGTTCGCCATTCACGGCCGTTTGCTAAGTATTCCGGACGGTTATCGGCTAAGCCTTTACCCATGTCATGCAAAAGCATGTCTGTGTATGGGTGGATAAGCTGCTCAGAAAGCGCTGGTAACTCTGGTCGTTTCGCCGTTTTAACACTGGTCTTGTGGCAGCTTTCACAGCCAGACGCAGCAAAGATTTGCTGACCAAGTTTCACGTTAGGATCATTGACGTTACGGCGAATAGGTACGGCTAAGTGTTGGCTGTAAAACTCTACGAAGTCGAGAATATTTTCACTCACCTCTGGTTTGCCGCCATTTGGCATGTCGTCACAAATGCTTTGTTTCGAGGTACAGTTTTCATTTGGGAATAAATGGCTCGTAAGACCCACATCACCATTAAATGCTGCTGCATTTTGCTGCATTAGCGTCGGTTGTCCTGCTTTCCAGCCAAAACGACCAATCGAGAAGTCGTCCTTCTCAATATCCCACACCTTATTGACTTTGCCTGAGATACCGTCTTTGTCGGCATCTTGTTCATCAGCCCAAGCAAGTAGCGTTTCGTCGGGAATACTCTCTAACAAACCAAGGCCGATCATTGGCGGTGCCACGCGTGCTGAGAACTCGGTATCAGGGTGCATATCGCCGTAACCCAGATCGGTAATGTTCAAATGAGGTTTTCTTAGCGTCACCGTCGTACCGTCTTTAAATTTCACTGGGACATCGGTGTAAGTGATTTCGATTTTGCCTTCTGGCGTTTGATCTTGCAGGGCGAAATCTTGAAGCTGGCCACCATAAGTCGGCTCAGGTATGCCGCCATCTTTGATGTAAGCTTTCTTTTGTTCTGGCGTCATCGCAGGAATGCTTAAGCGCACTAACATAGACACTGCATGTAAATCATCTTTCTCTGGCGGATGACCACGACCGTCTTTGATGTGACAATTCTGACAACCATTGGTGTTAAAAAGCGGGCCTAAGCCATCACGAGCGTCTGTTGACGCTGGCGCTTGTACCCAAGGGTTGCGGAAAAAGCTGTTACCGACGCTAAAATCGAGGCGTTTGCTCATTGGCAAGTTAGCAGCAGGAAGAGAATAGGCATTCGCGCCGTCTTTTTTAACACTGGTTTTGCCACCAGACTTAACATCATAAGCCATGGCAGAAGAAGAAAGGATCGCGGCTAGCGCAGAAATTAGGTATGGCTTCATATCATTGCTCTACATAGACAACAAGGGTGATAACAACGAGCTCAAACGTCAAAAGGGCTCACAAAGAGCCCTTATTTATTATGGTTTTCTTATTAAAACTCGTGGTCAGCAGTATCAGGGCTTAGGCTGTCGATGCCGACAATGCTTGCCGCGCGCTCAATCGCACCGGTTTGTGCTACCAACGACATGATGGTGTCGTTTACTAGCGCGTTGCCTTGTGCGTTACCCGCTGCAATAAGTTGGTCAAAGTGCTGGTTGTTCTTCTCTGCAGAAGTCACTAGCTCACCAACTTGGCTACGTGTTGTATCAAACTGCTTTTGAATTTCGGTCGCTGCTTTCTTGTCTTTTTGAGCAACAAGGTCAGCGATACTTGGACCAGATAGCTCTTTGCCGTTTACACCTTTGTATGTACCTGTGTAAACGTTGTAGATGCCTTGCTCATTGTAGTAGTGAGAGTTGTGCGTGTTGTCTGAGAAACAATCGTGCTCGTCTTCAGTTGAGTTCGCTTCTAGTGCCACCTTCATGCGCTCGCCCGCTAGCTCACCTAGAGAAAGAGAACCCATGCCGAATAGCATCTTACGAAGACCATTGTCCGCTGAGTCGTTCAGTAGCTCTTCACGGTAGTTACCTTTTACTTCAGCAGACCACTGCTTTTCCATCCACTCAAGGTCTTGAACCAGTAGATCAGCGGCTGCTTTTAGGTACTCTCCACGACGATCACAATGGCCATTCGTACACTCAGAACCCACAACGAAATCAGTGTAAGCGCGTTGACCTGCGCCTGCGTTAGTGCCGTTTAGGTCTTGACCCCAAAGCAAGAATTCAATCGCGTGGTAACCTGACGCAACGTTTGCCTCAGAACCACCTACTTCGTTTAAATCTGCTAGTAATTCTGGCGTAATCTTTGAAACGTCCAGTTTAGAAGCACCAATCTGTAAGCTAGTGTTTGCGATGATGTTTGCAGCCGCGCCTTCGTTACCCAATTCGTATTGGTAATCAGCCGCTACGTAGTCGATCAGACCTTCATCAAGTGGCCATGCGTTTAACTGACCTTCCCAATCGTCAACAATCGCGTTACCAAAACGGAAAACTTCAGACTGTTGGTAAGGAACGCGAGAATCGAGCCAAGCTTGTTTTACTTCTTCAAGCTTTTTCGCTGATGGTGATTGTAGAAATTCGTCGATTTTTACGTCAAGCGCTTTCGCTGTTGTTACTGAATCAGCAAACACAGCATGGGCAACGTCTGCGTAATGTTCGACTACTTGTTGTTTAGTTACTGTGGCAGCAACGGTAGAACCACTGGCAATGAGGAGTGATGCAGCAATAGATTGGACTAAAACTTTTTTTGCATTCATCTGAAGCATCCTTGTTGAGCTTTTCAATTATCGTATTGGTAGTGCTAATTATTCTTATTTGCACTTTAGTCTCGAGATAATACAAATTTACAATTTATTTGCAACTCCAGATACAAAAAAACCTCATAAAAATGAGGTTTTTCACAGGCTTTATTGTCAGTTTTATCTTTAGGATTAAACCTTTAGGTCATGTTTTCCGTGAGAGACTTTTGCCTTCAGATAATTTTCGTTGCCATCTTTGATATGTGCAGAGGTATTGACAACCTCGCCAATTTCAATTCCGTACTCAGATAACTCACGAATTTTCTTAGGGTTGTTCGTCACGAGGCGGATCTTATTCACGCCTAAAGCTTCTAGCATTTGTGCTGCTTCTGTGAAATCACGCAGGTCATCATCAAAGCCCAAATGGTTGTTAGCTTCGTACGTGTTCATGCCTTGGCTTTGTAAGCGGTATGCATCGATCTTATTGTACAAACCAATACCACGACCTTCCTGACGGAGATACAAGATGATACCACCGGACTCGCCCATGCGATTGATCGTCTCTTCTAGTTGCTCACCACAGTCACAGCGTGAAGAGTGAAACACATCGCCTGTCAAACACTCAGAGTGCATACGAACTAAAGGCATGTCCTGAGTTTGGTCCGCTTGTTTAAAGATAATAGCAACATGCTCTTTGTCTGTCTTCAGACCATGGAAAGACAGAATTTCGGCATCAATGTTACTTTTTGCCCCGACTTTAAAATCTACTCTGGCACGTACTTCCGCCATATCTATACTCACTCGATTTATTGCTTGATGCGCTTGATGCGTTTTCGTTATTGCATTCATGGGATTTACTCGTTGCTCTTCAACTATGGGGACTGATACCGCATTTTGCAATATAGAGATCACAATTGAGGGCAGTTATCCACTCAAGACAGCAAAAGAGAAACACTCTCCAACTGAACAATTGTTATATTATAACAATTTAAAAAAACTACAATAAAAAACCCCAGACAAATTTTGTCTGGGGTTTCAAGAAGGTCGTTTGGTCTATCTTTTAATGGGTCTGACTGCGCTTCCAAACGGCGAGTTCAATCCAAACTGCTTCGAGTTCTTGGATTTCCTCGTCGGTCAACACGGCGAGCGTTGAAGTAACTTGAGGCAGGTTCGGTGATTGCAATGCACGAATCTGCGAATAGAAGTCTTTTTTAAGTTGTAATATAACTGAATCCACTGCGTGCACCTATTTCGTTCTTTTATTACTTATCCAGCTCAAAATTTTTATTTTCTTTATACTGGAAACTTCATAAATTCGGAAAAATGATAACATTCTGCTTGTTAAGTGCACAATTTATTTTTAATAGTGGAATAACGGTCACATTAATTACGCTTCACCATTCGGATCGAATATAAGACAAAAAAGATCAAAAATAGCACAGGAAAGATCCACAACAGCGCCGTGGAATAATTTAATGGTGGTTGGTACAGAACAATATTCCCATAACGAGCAACTAGATAGTCCTTTATTTCTTGATCTGAGCTGCCTTCATTGGCCATCGTATACACTTTCAACCTCAGGTCTTTAGCCGCTTGTGCATTAGACTCGACAAGGTTTTGGTTTTGACACTGCGGGCAGTGTAATGCCTTGGCTAACGAGGTTGCACGCTGTTGCACTTCAACGGAATGAAATTCAAACAGATCAACATTCTGTTCTATATCCGCACTTCTCGTGAAAGGAGAAAATAGTATAAATAGGATGAAAGTGAGGAGAAGATTATTAAATCGAAACATTCAAGTATCCTGAAAATATATCGTTCCATTTATCTGCCGTTAGCTCTCCACGATATTTGATCAATATACGACCATTTGGATCAATCAAGTAAGTTTCCGGCGTTCCGATAACACCTAGCTCCACAGCGAGCTTTCCATTAGGGTCACTAATTACTTCAATATATGGATTTCGTTTAGAGCTCAAATATTCACGAGCGGCTTGTTTTTGATCTCTATAATTCAGCCCAATAATAGGCACACCGAGTTCTGCTAACTGCAATAATTCTTCATGCTCTCGTTTGCACACTCCGCACCAAGATGCCCAAACATTCAATAATTTATATCCGTCGCTTTTGAACAACTGCTCAGAAACCATGTCATCAGAGATCAGAGAAGTAGAGCGAAAATTAGGTGTCTCTAAATTTCGTTGTGGGGACAATTCAACATGCGGTCGCTCAGACAAGGCCATCGCAGTTACTACAGTAAACACGGCAACAGCCAAAACGAGACCTGCGAGTTTAAGCGTATTTCTCGATCGCATTGATAGCCTCTCTCTTTTTCTTTAGGCCGGTTAACAGCGCACCAAACACAGCTAATAACCCACCAGACCATATCCACCAAATACCTGCTCGGTACTGAACTTTAATCGCATAAGCATGAGTGTCGACTTTGTCACCCAATGTCACGTAATAATCGCCATGCCATAGTGAACGAATCGCAGGCTCGGTCATATTCATCACTCGCACAGGGTAATGGCGCTTTTGCGGGTTGAAATTGAACATGCGGCCATCTTCCAAGTGCAAGGTGATCTGTCCTTGTTCAGCGGTGTAGTTTGGCCCCACCAGCCATTCGATACCATGATAATCGATAGTGATCCCCGCCCTTTGTTGAGAACTGCCGGGTTCGACACGTAAATTATGTTCATATGAGTAGTGACTGTTGAATACAGCTCCACTCACCGCCAGCGCAAAACCGATATGTGCCATCACGATTGGCATGAGTTTGCGCTTATTGGAACAACGAAACAGCATAACGAGATGCGCCACAATCACCCAAGTAGCCAATATTATGGTTAGCAATACTTCGAAATGCAGTGCGTGCACTAAGAAGATAAACCCGATCCCAGAGACAAGAGATAACGCAATACTGATCGCAATATCAGCGCTTACACTCGGCACTGTGCCTTTTGTCCATTTCAGCAGCGGCATGAAAGCTAAGGCAATCAGAGCCAGTATGCTTAATGGGAAGATCAGACTATTAAAATAAGGTGCGCCAACTGAAATGTTTCCTAAACCGAGCAGTTGATAAACCATCGGATAAAAAGTGCCAAGAAAAACGATGGCAGTCGCAATAACCAGCAGCCCTTTGGCGATATAAGCAGTGTAAGCTCGGCTCGCTAGAGATTGAAGTTTGAAACGAGGGAGTTGTTCTCCTCGCAAAATCAGTACGCCAAAAGTGATAATGACAAGCAAGCTCAATACACCAATCAGCACCAAACCTTTAGTTGGGTCCACCGCAAAAGCGTGCACTGAAGTCAGCACGCCAGAGCGCACCACGAATGTCCCTAAAATGCTTAGGCTGAACGTAGCAAACGCCAGTGCATAGGTGCTCCAAATTGCGCCTCTGTTACGTGTTGCGACAACACCGCTGTGCAATAAAGCGGTACCCGTAAGCCAAGGCAGTAAAGAAGCGTTCTCCACAGGGTCCCAAAACCACCAGCCGCCCCACCCTAATTCATTGTACGCCCACCATGATCCCACCAAGATACCCAACGTAAGCGTTCCCCACGCAAAAAACGCTGCGCTACGAGCGACCACATACCAATCGCTCATCCGTTGTTTACCCAATAGCGCTGCTAATGCAAAAGCTAATATTGCTGCGTAACCAACATAACCGAGATAAAGCAATGGTGGATGAATGATAAGCCCAACGTCTTGCAACATTGGATTTAGATCTCGCCCTCCCGAAGCCAATAATTGGGCATATTCGAACGGGTTAGAGGTCCTTAACGTGAACCATGCAAACGTCCCAATCAGAACGTTCATGATTCCTAGACAGTCACAAGTATATTTGGCGTTGAGCGGTGACTTAAATGCAATAAATGACGCCCATAAACTTAGGGTGACGACCCAAAACAACATGGAGCCTTGGTGCCCACCCCAAGCGGCAGCAATTTTGAACGCCACGGGAAGTTGACTGTTGGAATGCGTAACAACATATTCCAACGCGAAGTTGTCTTGCACGAAGCAGACGATCAGAAGTGCTAAACAAATGATGGAAGCTAAGCTAATGATGTGGGTCATCGCGACTTGATGCGGCAATGTCGCCTTCTTACCCATAGCAAGACGTAGCCAATGCAGCAACGATGCACAAGTCGATGTTACAGCCACCAATATCAGTAAGAAGAACCCTAGCTCAGCTTCCATTTATCCCCCTTACACTACGGTCATTTGACCGGCATAGAGAATGAAAGTACGCAGCATAAGTACGCCAACCAAGCTCAACGTCGTGACCACAAAAACGTAACTGCCTTTGTGGCGCACTTCTGAAGGCGTTAACCAATTGAGAGTCAAAGGCGTAATCATGCCGATGAACACTACGCCAACCCAGAACCATTGAGCCCAGAATCCACTCGAAATAGCATTCCAAGCCGCGACTTCGTTCTGACCACCGCTGAAGATCAGTCCAGTAAAGAATGTCACTAAGACAAACAACTCAAACAACACTACTGGGCGTTCAAATCCGTGCACCCAAGACACACTTGGGCTGCTGGTCGACTCTTTAAACACCAAGATGCCGAACATCAAGCATGCCGCTGCACCCGAGGACAAACTAGAGAACAGGAACAAGATTGGCAGTACTGGATTGTTTAGCATTGGGTAAGTCTTCAATGCAGACAATAGAAAGCCAGTGTACGCTGCAAGCACGATGGCTAAGAAGCCCAAGAACAATTCAATTGCGTTGTTGGCTTTCCCCGCCTTAATCAAAATGCCATCGGCAAAATCCAGCAGTTTGCTTGGTAACTTCCCTTCACAGAAGCTGATGATTTGATGGCGGAAGATAACGCCAATCCAAACAAACAGCACTAGCATGTACACTTGGAACAAGATCACGCCCATCGACATCACAGACGTTGGGTTGTAGTAGATCATGATCTTCCAAAACTCTAAAGGCTTGGTTAAATGGAAAATCAAAATTACCAACCCAGCAATGATGCCAAATGGTGCGAGCCAAGCCATCGCTTTCATGATGCCGTTTTTTGCGGGATCACCTTCAATCACTTTGCGTTTTAAATAGATAGAAATCATCACCGCACCTGCTGACATCCCAGCAAGGAATAAGTAAATCGCGATGATCCAATCCCAGACTAACGAGTCAAAGTGGAATGCACTTTCGAAGCCGTTCATGATGACACCTCCCCTTTGCTATGCGGAATTTTGTACAGTTTAGGTTGCGTACCTAAATGCGATTTATCGCGATAGACAACATGGCTTTCGATAGCTTTGCTCACCTCGCTAGTTGGGTCATTCAAATCACCAAAGATGAGTGCTTTTGTTGGGCAAGATTCCACGCAAGCTGGCTGTTTACCTTGCGCTAGGTTGGTATCACGGCAGAAGTTACATTTATCCGCAGAGTGATCGACTGGATTAAAGAAGCGCACTTGGTAAGGGCAAGCGGCAAGGCAATAACCACATCCGACACATTTCTCTTTGTGCACATCCACGATGCCGGTCGCTTCATCTTTGTATGCAGCGCCTGTTGGACAAACGTACACACATGGTGGGTTATCACAGTGCTGACAGGATTCGCGAGTAAACTGGTATTCCACATCTGGAAATTCGCCAATCGGTTCACTGCGATGAATTTTAAGTCGCGTTACGCCTTCAGGGACTTTATTTACTTCGCGACAAGCATCGGTACAAGCGGTACAGCCAATACAGGCATTTTCATCATGAACCATACCCATGCGTTTCGCTTGTTCACTGTTGCTGGCATAGAGAGAGGAGCTAACAACGGAAGTGCCTGCAACGCCTGTAGTTAAAATCAACGCGCCGCTGCCGGCTAAAAAGTTTCTTCTCGAACATTTCATGCTATCTCTCCTCTTCTTTGGCAAGTTCAGGTTCGACGGCAAATTCAGAGTGACAATCCACACACTGCTTGATCAGTTGTTTTCTGTCGTACGACAACGCTTTGGTTTTCGCTGCGTGTACATCGTGGCAATTTGAACAAGTGAGGTTTTTGGCGTGCACATCGTGCGTCCAGTGGCTTTCTCTCAGCTGTGTCGGTGCGTGGCAATCCACACATTGGCTGTTAGCTTTAAGAATCATGCTTGGATCAAGGAACACTTTGTCGTGTACTTCTTTCGATTGCGCTGCAGAAAACTTAATCACATCAGGCGCACCTTCACGATGGTCGGGACCAATGTTGCTATGGCAATTGGTGCAATTAAGTTGCTTCCCTTGACTCAATAACGCTTGCGAATCATGCGATAGGTTCAGAGTCTCTTTTGCATCCTTATGACATTGCAGACACTTGTAGTCTCGGTCACGGATCAACTCGACTTGATGACGCTCAGCTTGAGCACCTTCAATCGGCTCTGAAGAAGTCGCATGGGCGGCGATGGAGAAACCATAGATGGCAAAGACGAAGAGAAGTTTCAGCATTGTCTCTATGGTCAATTTTATATTGCCCATATTGTTCTTTCCTTAGCTCGATAATAATTGATAACTATTCTCAATTATTTATTTGAGCGACAATTAATTTCCTCTGAAGATATTTTTTAGATCTTCAAATGACATCAATTCTTATTTCGGAAAGCCACAACGCTAAACCTATATTTATAATACCTCTATTATTCATAAGGGGTAGAAACACCTGCTCAAAAAGCGAACTAAATCACCCTATTTTAAAAAAGGTTAAAAACCCAAAGCATTGTAGAACAACGACTTAACAACTACCACTTTAGGGGTATACAAATTCAAACATGACTGAGATCACTGGTGTAAATTGATCTAAAACAAGACAAGAATCACTCACTATTTCATCTGTCCAATTAAGCAATATTATTAATCGTAGATCTCCAGTTCTTATTTGGAATAGCTCCTCACAACGCTGCTAATAAAAACGAATATGGAGATAACACTGTGAGCATAAAACACTGGATGAGCGCACCTATTGCGGTTGCGACCTTATTCGCCAGCCAATTATTTTTGGTTGGCGCTCCGTTAGCGGCAGAAGAGAAGGATTTTATCGATCCTCGTAACGATGTCTTTGAACAGAACCACCCTGATCAATACCATTCTTGGAAAGCAACATCCGAAAGTGAGCACATTGAAGATGCTCTAAGTGAAGACCCAAACATGGTTATCCTGTGGGCAGGTTATGGTTTTGCTAAAGACTACAACAAAGCGCGCGGCCACTTTTACGCACTTGATGATGTTCGCCAAACCTTACGTACCGGCGCACCGACTGATGAAAAATCCGGGCCTATGCCGATGGCGTGCTGGAGCTGTAAAAGCCCAGACGTTGCTCGCGTGATTGGTGAACGTGGTGAAGACGGTTATTTCGAAGGTAAATGGGCACGCTTAGGCTCAGAAATCGTCAACCCTATCGGTTGTTCCGATTGCCACAACACGGGCTCTGAAGCCTTCAAGAAAGGCGAACCCGCGCTGGCACTGACTCGCCCATACGTCGAGCGTGCTTTTGATACTATCGGTAAAAACTTTGATGAACAGTCTCGCCTAGATAAGCAAGCATCGGTCTGCGCTCAATGTCACGTTGAATACTACTTCACCGGCCCAACTAAAGCGGTTAAATTCCCATGGGATATGGGCACCACCGTTAATGACATGGAGAAATACTACGACGCGTTGAATTTCAAAGATTGGACGCATGCCGTATCTAAAGCGCCGATGCTAAAAGCACAACACCCAGGTTTCGAAACTTGGAGAGCGGGTATTCATGGTAAAAACAAAGTGGTGTGTGTGGACTGCCACATGCCTAAAGTGACCAAAGAAGACGGTACGGTGTACACAGACCACAAAGTGGGTAACCCATTTGATCGTTTTGAAGACACCTGTGCGCAATGCCATACCCAAACTAAAGAGCAGCTACAAGGCATCGTCTCGACTCGCAAAGCGCAAGTACTGAACATGAAGCTAACCGCCGAGAAGCAAATCGTAGCGGCACACTTTGAAGCAGGCGCAGCGTGGAAAGCAGGTGCAACAGAAGCAGAAATGGAGCCTATCCTACAAGATATTCGCCATGCACAATGGCGTTGGGACTACGCGATTGCTTCTCACGGTGTTCACATGCATGCTCCTGAGGTAGCGCTTGAAGTACTAGGTACTGCAGTTGATCGCGCCGCTGACGCTCGTACCAAGTTGGTTCGTTTACTAGCAGCCAAAGGCATCACTGACCCTGTTCAAATTCCAGATATCTCTACCAAAGCGAAAGCACAACAAGCACTGGGCATGGATATGGATAAGATGAACGCAGACAAGAAACACTTCCTAGAAACAGTAGCGCCAGAGTGGGATAAAGCAGCCGCTGAACGCGAAGCCACGTATTAATCTAACAAGCAGAGATTAATCTATAGATACAACAAGGGGCGTACTGAACGCCCCTTTTTTTGTTTCTTTGTTATCTTTATTTCTTCATCCCCGATTCTATCGAGAGTGAAAATCGAATGTACTAGCGACGAGGAAGCCTAGGTCTCGGTTGAATATTTGGACGTGCTTTAGGCATCTGCACATTTGGACGAGCAACTGGGCGTTGGATCTTCGTTTCCGGTAATGCTTTTCTTTGTTGAACCTTTTCTTTTACCGCTTTGTCTTGTAAAGCCGCTGGCTCAATACGCTCCGGACGATTCTCCCATTTGGTTTGAATCTCTTGCTTTTGCTCGTCAGGCAATGATTGCCAATGATCGTCGAGTTGGCGTTTCATGTTATCGATATTGGCGGACATATCATCGTCCTTCCAATCCTCGACTTTGTCTTTGATGGATTGCTGTTGGTCTTCATCTAAACCATTCCACCACTCTTCCAGTTTCTCTTTGTATTCGTCGTCGTTGTCGCAACAACCCGGATAGTAATAAATCCAGTAGTCGTCATGATCGTACCACCACGGATCGTAATAACCTGAAGAATAATAAACCGAAGAGGAAGAACCAGAATGATCGGAAGAGCTACAACCCGCTAATACAGAGCCGCACAGCAAAACCAATATGCTTAGTGCCTTATTTTTCATTCGTTGCCCACCTTTCCCTCTACTGCTTATTAAATTGTACGCTTACAACAGCTCTTTTGCTTTGTTAATAGAGTTAATGATTTGCACCCTATCTAAATTTGGATCATTAGAATCTAATAATAGTACCCAGGCATCAATCGCTTCCTGAAATCGGAATGACAGAAAATGATCATTTGCGATCAAAGACAAAGCGGCTTCATTGTGCGGTTCTATCTGCAAAGCTTGCTCCAAAAGCAAGCTAACTTCTTGCGTCATTGATTGCTGGTGAATGTAGTACAAGGTCGTCGCTTTTGCGGCAAGTTGCGTGGCACTGACTGGCTCAGTCAGCTGGATCGCGTAATCAAAACAAATCAGCGCGCCATCAAATTCCCCCTCTAGCAGGTAGCCCTGCCCGAGTTGGAACCACAATTCAGCGTTGTTCGGATCTTCACGCAACTGGTCTTGAATCTCTTTCATGATGTCACGAGCAGTCATCATTCGTGACATTTCCGCTTGTATTGGTTTAGGCGGAGTTTGATGCAGCAATAAGAAACTGGCACTCGTCACGACAAGTACTAACAGGCAAAAGCCAAACCATTGAGTAGGTTTAGCTTTTGATGCACTCAGTGATAAGAGTACGATAAACAACCCCATCAGAGTGATGGCAGCGAAAAACCAAACAGACATAACACGTCCTGTAAACAAAGATAACGTCAGTGTACGCATTTCTTACTTTAAATGCGTTGATACAGATACAAAAAAGCCGAGCAACTAAGGCTCGGCTTTTCATATCAAGATAACGGTGTAAGATTACTCTTCGTTACCTTCCTCTGCATCATCAGCAGCTGGAGCTTCTGAAGCGTCTTGCTGCGTATTTTCGTCTGTTGACTCTAACGCTTCTGCATCTTCATCAGCAGGCAGCTCTTCATCATCAACTTCTTCAATACGTTGCAAACCAACAACTGATTCATCTTCCGCAGTACGGATAAGCGTTACACCTTGTGTGTTACGACCAACTTGGCTAACTTCACCCACACGAGTACGTACTAACGTGCCAGCGTCGGTGATCATCATCATTTCATCACCTTCAACAACCTGGATAGCACCAACTACCGGGCCATTTCGCTCAGAAACTTTGATAGAAACTACACCTTGAGTGCCACGACCTTTTGTCGGGTACTCGCTAAGTGCTGTGCGTTTACCATAACCGTTTTCTGTAACCGTTAGGATGTCGCCTTCGTGCGAAGGAACAATAAGTGATACAACTTGGTCATTTTCAGCCAGTTTCATACCACGAACACCAGAGGCGGTACGACCCATAGGACGAACACCTTTAAACTTGATCTCTGGCTGACCATTCTCATCAAGAACTGGTTTACCATTTTTATCAAGTACTGGAATCTCTTCTGCTTCTTTAAAGCGAACCACTTTACCCGCTTTAGAGAACAGCATGATTTCATTTTCGCCGTTAGTGATATCCACACCGATTAACGAATCGTCTTCACGTAGGTTCACAGCGATTAGGCCGTTTGAACGTACGTTTGCAAACTGGTTCAACGGCGTTTTCTTAACCGTACCGTCACCTGTTGCCATGAAGATGAATTTGTCTTCAGAGAATTCATCAACACGTAGAATCGCGGTAATGCGCTCACCTTCTTCGAGTGGAAGGATGTTTACGATTGGCTTACCACGCGCAGTACGGCTCGCTAGAGGCAATTGGTAAACTTTCAGGCGGTATGTTTTACCACGAGTAGAGAAACACAAGATGTTATCGTGGGTATTCGCCACTAGAAGACGCTCGATATGGTCTTCATCTTTCATCTTAGTCGCACTCTTACCTTTACCACCACGGCGCTGTGACTCGTAGTCGCTCAGTACTTGGTACTTAACGTAACCACCGTGAGATAGAGTAACCACAACGTCTTCACGTGCGATCAGCTCTTCCATGTCAATATCATGGCTCGCAGCTGTGATTTCTGTACGACGAGCGTCACCAAAGCCGTCACGAACCGCTTCAAGTTCTTCACGGATCACTTCCATCAAACGCTCAGTGCTCGCAAGGATATGCATGAGTTCAGCGATTTCTTCTAGAAGTGTTTTGTATTCGCCAAGAATCTTCTCGTGTTCTAGACCTGTTAGTTTATGTAAACGTAGATCTAGGATAGCTTGTGCTTGTTGCTCAGTCAGGAAGTACTGACCATCACGAATACCATATTCAGGCTCTAGCCATTCAGGGCGCGCAGCATCTGTACCAGCACGCTCTAGCATTGCTGAAACGTTGCCTAAATCCCAACCACGAGCGATAAGACCCGCTTTTGCTTCAGCCGGTGTAGGTGCCTTACGGATAAGCTCAATGATTTCATCAATGTTAGCAAGCGCTAGAGCTAAACCTTCAAGGATATGAGCACGTTCACGCGCTTTACGCAGTTCGAAGATAGTACGACGTGTCACAACTTCACGACGGTGATCAACAAAGCACTTCAACATATCTTTTAGGTTGAATAGCTGTGGCTGGCCATTGTTTAGGGCCACCATGTTGATACCGAAAGTGGTTTGCAGCTGAGTCTGAGCGTAAAGGTTGTTTAGAACTACTTCGCCCACAGCATCGCGCTTACACTCAATAACAATGCGCATACCGTCTTTATCTGACTCGTCGCGCAGTGCACTGATACCTTCTACTTTCTTATCTTTAACTAGCTCAGCGATCTTTTCGATCAAGCGAGCTTTGTTCACCTGGTAAGGAATTTCAGTGACGATAATGGTCTCTTTACCATTCTTCTCCACTTCGATGTCCGCTTTCGAACGCATGTAGATTTTGCCACGACCTGTTTTGTACGCGTCTACAATGCCTTTACGACCGCTGATAAGCGCCGCCGTTGGGAAATCAGGACCAGGAATGTAATCCATTAGTTCATCAATAGTGATTTCTTCATTATTGATGTATGCAAGACAGCCATCAATCACTTCGCCAAGGTTATGAGGCGGGATGTTGGTTGCCATACCTACTGCGATACCAGAAGCACCGTTAACCAATAGGTTTGGAATTTTAGTTGGAAGAACCGCTGGGATCTGCTCAGTACCGTCGTAGTTTGGTACGTAGTCTACGGTTTCTTTGTCTAGGTCAGCCAATAGTTCATGGGCAATTTTTGCCATTCGAACTTCGGTGTAACGCATTGCCGCAGCAGAGTCGCCATCGATCGAGCCAAAGTTACCTTGACCATCGACCAGCATGTAACGAAGCGAGAACGGCTGAGCCATACGTACGATTGTGTCGTACACAGCACTATCACCATGTGGGTGGTATTTACCGATTACGTCGCCGACAACACGGGCTGATTTTTTATATGGTTTGTTCCAATCGTTGCCTAGTACGTTCATCGCGAATAAAACGCGGCGGTGTACTGGTTTTAGGCCATCACGCACATCTGGAAGAGCACGACCCACGATGACTGACATCGCATAGTCTAGGTATGAACCTCTAAGCTCATCTTCAATGTTTACGGGCGTGATCTCTTTAGCTAAATCGCTCATAGAGCCATTATCCCTCTATTATCTGATCGTAATTACGATACGTGTAAGGTGCAAAAATATAACACACAATTCATCACTTCGGCATCACTTTCCCTCTCCTTTTATCAGGTTGTGAGCTTGGTTATGAATCAAATGTCGAGAATTTGCACACTCATCCCATATCTTTCTGATTAGTGGTTATATTTCGGTCAACATTGAGCAAAATCGGACCCTTTACGCGGAAAAGCGAGGTAAATTCCTTTAACCACACAACGCGAAAATGCAGGTTTTAGAGTTATTATCACTGGCACCAGTTCAAGGATGAACCAAAAACAATAGTTAGCGCTTTACAAATTACAGGCACCTGTCTCGATTGCCGCGCCAGTGAACTCTGTCATTGTCCCTTAACTAAGCACATCGAGGTTGTTTGGGTGTAAAACGTTGGAGTATACTGGCGCCCTCTAAAGGACTCAGATTGAATGCAATAAAACCAATTATGACTAAAGCACAAAACGTCGACCCAAGTGAAATTAAGAAATTCGAGGACATGGCTTCTCGATGGTGGGATTTAGAAGGCGAGTTTAAGCCGCTTCATCAAATTAACCCACTTCGTTTGAACTATGTACTTGAAAAAGCAAATGGCTTGTTTGGCAAGCGCGCACTTGATGTCGGCTGTGGTGGTGGCATTCTTGCTGAAAGCATGGCAAAAGAAGGCGCTATTGTGACTGGACTTGATATGGGTAAAGAACCATTAGAAGTCGCGCGACTACATGCATTAGAAACAGGTACTCAACTGACCTACATTCAGAGCACAATAGAAGACCACGCTATAGAAAACGCAGGAACTTACGATGTCGTGACTTGTATGGAGATGCTTGAACACGTTCCAGATCCTCTCTCCGTTATCCGCTCTTGTGCTGCGCTAGTCAAACCCGGTGGTCACGTGTTTTTCTCAACTTTGAACCGAAACATTAAGTCGTACTTATTTGCTATTGTCGGTGCTGAGAAGCTTCTTAAGATTGTTCCTGAAGGCACTCATGAGCACGATAAGTTTATCAAGCCAGCCGAAATGATGAAGATGATAGACCAAACTGACCTGACGGAAATGGGCATTACTGGGCTTCATTACAACCTTCTAAATGATAGCTACAAACTCGGTCGTAATGTAGATGTAAACTACATCGTTCATACTAAAAAATACTGAACGCTATTAAGTTAAAAAATGAGTTTTGTGATTGACATTTTTTAAAGAAAATGAATCGGAAGCGGTAGCACAAAGTTGCCGCTTTTTTTGTCTTTTTATGGCTAAAATTCGTGCTCTAGATTCCATTTTGACCAAGCCATTTTTCGTAGATAAAAACGGCCAAAGATCAAGGAAAATATTTTTGCATGCGGTTATTTCTAAACCGATCTCGAAACCGTACTTTTAACCATTCAAGTCTGCCCTTTTCTCATCGGTTAGTGTTCACTTACTGATTTTTTTCATTTTGTCAGTTATCCACAAGTCATCCCCGATCTGTACCTTGATAAATCAGTGTAATAGCACTATCTTGTAACCCGCAAACAAATGAACCCCTATATGTTGTGTTTAAGCGACAATATATAGATAGACTTTGATCACAAAGCCGCCGCAAGCTTTACTCATATTGCACATAAACAAACAAAAATACGGCTTTTATCAGTTTTCTTAGGGAAATAAAGCAGAATGAACCAACAACTTACCGTCACCAAGCGTGATGGCCGTAAAGAAAGTATCGATCTGGATAAAATCCATCGCGTTATCACTTGGGCTGCAGAAGGTCTAGATAATGTTTCGGTTTCTCAAGTAGAACTTCGCGCTCACATCCAGTTTTACGACGGCATCACAACGACAGATATTCACGAGACAATCATCAAGTCTGCGGCAGACCTGATCTCTGAAGAGACTCCGGATTACCAATACCTAGCTGCTCGCCTAGCGGTATTCCATCTGCGTAAAAAAGCGTATGGCCAATACGAGCCACCAACGCTTTATGATCACGTGTCTCGCCTCGTCGATATGGGTAAGTACGATCAACATATTCTAGAAGACTACACAAAAGCAGAACTCGACGAACTTGATGCGTACCTCGACCATAAACGCGACCTAAACTTCTCATACGCGGCAGTTAAGCAGCTAGAGGGTAAGTACTTCGTACAGAACCGTGTTACGGGCCAAATTTACGAAAGTGCTCAGTTCTTATACATCCTTGTAGCAGCGTGCTTATTTGCGAAATATCCAAAAGCGACGCGTCTTGATTACATCAAACGTTTCTACGATGCGACATCGACATTTAAGATTTCTCTACCTACGCCAATTATGTCTGGCGTGCGTACCCCTACTCGCCAGTTCAGCTCATGTGTTCTGATCGAGTGTGGCGATAGTCTTGATTCTATTAACGCAACAGCAAGCTCAATTGTTCGTTACGTATCTCAGCGCGCTGGTATTGGTATCAACGCAGGTCGTATCCGTGCATTAGGCTCAGAGATTCGCGGTGGTGAAGCATTCCACACTGGTTGTATTCCGTTCTACAAGTACTTCCAAACAGCAGTAAAATGTTGTTCACAAGGTGGTGTACGTGGTGGCGCAGCTACTGTGTTCTACCCAATGTGGCACGGTGAAGCACGCTCACTAATGGTACTTAAGAACAACCGTGGTGTTGAAGAAAACCGTGTTCGTCACATGGACTACGGTGTTCAGTTAAACAAACTGATGTACCAACGTTTAGTTGAAGGCGGCAATATTACGCTATTCTCACCATCTGATGTACCTGGTCTGTACGACGCATTCTTCGAAAACCAAGAAGAGTTTGAGCGTCTATACGTGAAGTACGAGAACGATCCTTCAATCAAGAAAGAAACGGTTAAAGCGATTGAAATGTTCACTCTGCTAATGCAAGAGCGTGCATCAACGGGTCGTATCTACATCCAGAACGTGGACCACTGTAATACTCACAGCCCATTTGATTCTGAAGTTGCTCCAGTTCGTCAGTCGAACCTATGTTTAGAAATCGCACTACCAACGAAACCATTAACTAACGTTGAAGATGACTCAGGCGAGATCGCACTGTGTACGCTTTCTGCATTCAACTTAGGTGCTATCAAGTCTCTAGATGATTTCGAAGAGCTATCCGATCTTGTTGTTCGTGCGTTAGATGCACTGCTTGATTACCAAGATTACCCTCTACCAGCGGCATACAAATCGACTATGAACCGTCGTACGCTAGGTGTTGGTGTGATTAACTTTGCTTACTACTTAGCGAAGAATGGCGTGAAATACTCTGACGGTAGCGCGAACGGCCTAACTCACCGTACGTTCGAAGCAATGCAGTACTACCTATTGAAAGCATCTGTAGCACTGGCGAAAGAACAAGGTAAGTGCCCTTCATTCGACGAGACGAACTACGCGAAAGGCTTACTGCCGATTGATACGTATAAGAAAGATATCGACCTAATTTGTGACGAAGCGCTGCACTACGACTGGGACAGCCTACGTAAAGAAATTATGGAGCACGGCCTACGTAACTCAACACTGACTGCGCTAATGCCTTCTGAGACTTCTTCTCAGATTTCAAACGCAACTAACGGTATTGAGCCACCACGTGGTTACGTTTCAGTAAAAGCTTCGAAAGACGGTATCCTGAAGCAAGTTGTACCAGAGTTCACAGAACTTAAAGACAGCTATGAACTGCTTTGGAATATCGGTTCGAACGACGGTTATCTACACCTTGTGGGTATTATGCAGAAGTTTGTTGACCAAGCTATCTCTGCTAATACTAACTACGACCCGTCACGTTACGAGACTGGCAAGGTTCCAATGAAGAAACTACTTCAAGACCTGCTAACAGCGTATAAGTTTGGTGTGAAAACGCTTTACTACCACAACACTCGTGATGGCGCGAAAGATGAACAGAAAGACGCTGTTCAACCACAAGATGACGATTGTGCTGGCGGCGGTTGTAAGATTTAATCTTCCCGTACCTAGCGAACCCGTAAAGACAGACTATCGATAACCTCCCCCTTACGGGGAGGTTTAAAAGGAATTGAGGCATTATGGCTTACAGTACTTTTAACCAAAAAAAGAATGACCAATTGAAGGAACCAATGTTCCTAGGTCAATCAGTAAACGTTGCACGTTACGACCAACAAAAGTTTGAGATTTTCGAAAAACTTATCGAGAAACAACTTTCTTTCTTCTGGCGTCCAGAAGAAGTAGACGTATCTAGCGACCGTATCGATTACAACAAACTGCCAGATCACGAGAAGCACATCTTCATCTCTAACTTGAAGTACCAAACGCTTCTTGACTCTATCCAAGGCCGCAGCCCTAACGTGGCACTGCTGCCGCTTGTGTCTCTGCCAGAACTAGAGACTTGGATTGAGACTTGGTCTTTCTCTGAAACGATTCACTCTCGTTCTTACACACACATTATTCGTAACATCGTGAACGACCCTGCTGTAGTGTTTGATGATATCGTTGAGAACGAGCACATTCTGAAGCGTGCAAAAGACATCGCGCACTACTACGACGATTTGATTCAAGCGACGAATGATTACCATCGCTACGGTGAAGGTGAGCATGTCCTTAACGGTGAAACGGTTAAGGTTAGTCTGTACGATCTTAAGAAGAAGCTGTACATCTGTCTGATGTCTGTTAACGCATTAGAAGCCATTCGTTTTTACGTAAGTTTCGCATGTTCTTTCGCTTTCGCAGAACGCGAACTAATGGAAGGTAACGCGAAAATCATCAAGCTGATCGCTCGTGACGAAGCACTTCACTTAAACGGCACGCAGCACATGATCAACCTGCTACGTAACGGTCAAGATGACTTCACTTTCATGCAAATCGCAGAAGAGGCAAAACAGGACTGTTTTGACCTATTCAAAGAAGCGGCTGAGCAAGAAAAAGAGTGGGCAGAGTATCTATTCAAAGATGGCTCTATGATCGGTCTAAACAAAGACATCCTAAGCCAATACGTTGAATACATCACAAATATTCGTATGCAAGCGGTAGGTCTACCAGCAGCGTATCCAGAAGCAACAACCAACCCAATTCCATGGATTAACGCTTGGTTGTCTTCAGATAACGTTCAAGTTGCGCCTCAAGAAGCAGAAATCTCTTCTTACCTTGTGGGTCAAATTGACAATGAAGTTCGCGCAGATGACTTCGAAGGATTCGAGCTGTAATGGCAACACTCAAAATCAACAAACTGATCAGCATTGAATCCAACCCTTCCAATACGATTTTGGAAACAATGGAGCAAGCTGGCCTATTACCAGAATACAACTGCCGTGATGGGCACTGCGGCGCCTGTCGCTGCAAATTGGAGTCTGGTGAAGTGGAGTATGTTGGTTTTGCCATGGCTTACACACAAAGTGATGAAATATTACCTTGTATCTGTAAAGCAAAATCAGATTTGTCACTTAGCGGCGTTAACTACGCGATGAAAGAAAAGCAGCGCGCATAACGTTGACTCGACGGTATAAAATGCAAAAGCCAAGGCAATCACCTTGGCTTTTTTGTCTCTGTGTTTTGTCTCTCAGACTACTGTATAGAGCTTTGGTTATAAAGCACTGCTCGGGAGGTGCATCTCTTTAACTTTCTCTAAAAATGCATAATGCGCAAACATCGGTTTACGTTCTAGGTAGCGACGCAACAAGTCTAGAGCTGCCGTGCTGATCACTTTAACTTGATCACTGCGCTGATACTTTTTCGAGAGTTTATATAACGCTCCCCACTCGCCTGACGGTGTCGATAAAGCGACGGAAAAAAAACCCTCTTCAATATGGCCAGTAACGAGTGATAAATCCGTCCCACACTTCTCTCGCGTAGCACCAGCCAGAGCAAACGTTTCTGCTAATGGATCTCCGCTGTTGGCCATCGCTTGAGTCAGGCTCGGTAGTATCCAACCATGCCCTAGTTGCTTTTCAGCGTTTTCATCACCGTTTAGCCAGTACGTTAAGTATCCTCCGCTACTTTTTTCGGAGGTCGACACTGTTAGTCCTTTATCGACCAACAACTGGCCGACATTTTCAACCATAGGTAAATCAATACTAACGGTATTACTCTCAAGGTGTTTATTAATTATCTGTACGAGTTTCAAACGCTGTTCAAGCTGATCTGAAGGACCAAAAAGTTTCACTTCAATAAAAGGCAAGTAAGAGCGATACCCTAGCTCATAGCCTTGAGGAAGTTTTAGCTGATCTAGCTTATCTGAAATACCGGATTCAGATAGACCAAACGTGTAGATTCGACTACAACATGAACCTTGAACATCGGGAAACACTCTTCTCAGATCGGGAAGAATTTGCGTCTCTGCCATGAGCTTAAATTCACTTGGTACACCCGGTGTGAAATAAAAAATGGCATCATTAATCAGCATTTTGAAACCGCAAGCAGTGCCTATCGGGTTGTCCAATATCCCTGCCGTTTCTGGCAGCATTGCTTGCTTTAAATTACTGTCCGGCATAGGGATGCCACGTCGAGCATACAAACTTTCTAGATGCTGCAACCACTCTTTGAATAGCACCAGTTTACAATCGGCGGCTCTCGCGGCGGCGGCAGCACTCATGTCATCCGTTGTAGGGCCTAAACCACCATTAACAATAACCACATCGTTGTTAAAGCTGAGCATTAAAAACTCTTCAACCAAACTCGATAGGCTATCACCAACCGTTGAGCGCTTTGTTAAGCCAAATCCATGTTGATAAAACAGGCTAGACAACCATGCCGCATTAGTATCAACAATATCACCGTGGAGGACTTCCTCACCAGTACTAAGCATTGCTATTTTCACAACTGACTCCTGAACGTAAGCACAATCCTATTTTCGTTATAGCGCTTATTTTTCTTTTTATTTGGACAAATCTCGCCGAGGTTTGTTGGGACTAAATAAGGGTCAAGTGTTTAAATGATTGATGTTTTGAGGGATAATTACGAGCCCGAACATACACCATTAACTCGGAGACCTTTGTGTCAAAATCATCCATGCTCAAGACGACTCTAACAGGCCTTTGCTTGGCTTCGTCAGCGCTTGCACACGCAAGTCGCTATGACCTAAACCGTCATACAGAGTTTTCTTACACACCTGATTGCTTGTCAGGTTACTGCGAAACGACGACTCTGTACACCTTCGAGGCTCAAAATCGCGGTGTTATGTATGAACAGAATAATGATGATTCGCTAAACCTTGACGCAGGGCTTCAGCCTAAACATCTCATCATCCCTCAAGATAAAGACTGGGATTACCTGATGGGTCAAACCTACACCATTCTAGGTCTCAGTATCGCGACCGTAGGCATGATGACTTTTCTTCCAGAAAGTATCACCAAATGGGACGAAGAAGACCGAGACATGAGTAAGTTGGGGCAAAAGTGGAAAGATAATGTCTCTGACGGCCCCGTTTGGGATCGCGATGAACATGTCCTCAACTACATCATGCACCCATATTTTGGCGGCGTTTACTACACGGCAGCACGTCACGCTGGCTATAATGAATTTCAGTCGTTTTTGTACTCCGCAACTATGTCGACGTTCTTTTGGGAGTATGGCGTGGAGGCGTTCGCAGAAGTACCATCTTGGCAGGATATTTTTATCACACCATTCTTTGGTGCTGTTGTTGGTGAAATGATGTTAACGGCTGAGCAAGACATTATTGCCAACGGCGGCGAAGTTATGGGCTCTGAAACCGCAGGTGATGTTTCGCTCTTCTTCTTAAACCCTGTTGGACATATTCATTATTGGGTAACTGATGCATGGGGCGGTAGTGCAGAACTACAATTCAATTCATCACCTTGGTTTGGAAACCAAGATGTTGCAAAATTCGCCATGGACGCAGGCGCAAACTATGACAGTCAATTTTATGGTGTCGAGTTAAAAGTAACGTTCTAATCCTAAGTTGATACTCGGTAAAAAGCAGCCTTACGATGGCTGCTTTTTTGTGCTCTGAACATTATTTTAATTATTTCCATCACGAATTAGTGTTAAAAATTGACTTTCATCAAACATTACCTGCCCTTAGCACCTACACTAAATAAAAGGATTTATTCCAATAACTTAAGTAGCACGTTTATTCGTACTGCGTCCAAACCTTGATTCCAGGAGGGGACATTATGAACACCGTATTTATTGTTAATTTTGTCGGACAAGCGTCACCCGCCACGATTAAAGAGCTCGCTGCAATCACACACGAAAACGGCGGGAAATGGCTGATCAGCAAAGTAAACTTTATCGAAGACCAAGTTGCAGGTGTCATCAAAGTAGAGCTTCCAAGAGAAAATGCCGACATCGTTAAACAGGCGTTCTCTTCTTGTCAGACTCTTGTTGTTAGGTTCGTCGACTCTGAACCTCATTCATATCGTGAAGAGACTATCTTCCAACTTCGTTTAGATGCCAACGATAGAGCGGGTATTGTGAATGAAATTACTCACGTTCTCGATAATCAAGGTATCTCAATTTTAGATATGGATTGTCAGCGTGTATTCATTGCTGGAGGCGGAGGGGTAAGCTCTAGCTTATTCAGCGCTAAAATGGCGATAAAACTACCTAGCGAGCTAGAAATTGAAGACATAGCCAATGAGTTAGAATCTCTGAGTGAAGACACTCGTGTAATTGTAGAAAGCTAACTGCATACCTTTAACGCTTCCCCAATAAAAAGAGCAGCAATTCAGCTGCTCTTTGTCGTTCTAATACTCAATACGTTTTATTTCACTGACCACTGAGACAGTGAACGTTTGAAATCAGAGTAGTCAAATTCATTCAGTTTTTGAATGTCACCATTCGAGCGTTCACAGTAGACCGACGGCATACGTAGACCGTTAAACCAGTTTAGTTTCACCATGGTGTAACCGGCACTATCTAGAATATGCAGACGCTGTCCTATCTCTAGAGGCTGTTCGAAGTTCGCCACGCAGAACTGGTCACCAGCCAAACAAGAGCACGAGCCGATCACATACTCATGTTCACCATTTTCAGATGCTTCAAGGATTGACGCTGGCTCATTGTAGATCAACGTATCTAAGCGGTGAGCTTCTGTGGCCGAATCGACAATCGCCGTCTTCTTTACGTTCTCTACAATATCAACCACTGTTACAACGAGATCAGTGGTCTTAGTAATTATCGCTTCACCCGGCTCTAAATACATTTGTACGCCGTGTTTCTCTGAGAACGCTTTAAGTGCTAACCCCAACTTCTCGATATCGTACCCCGGCCATGTGAAGAACACGCCGCCGCCCATGCTCACCCAGTCCAGCTTATCTAGGTACTCGCCAAACTGATCTGAAATAGCATCGAGTAAGCCGATAAACGCATCTACGTCTTTGTTCTCACAGTTCATGTGGAACATTACGCCATCAATACCATCAAAAATTTCCGGTTTGATGTGATCAGCCTGAACCCCAAGACGAGAGAATTGACGCGCTGGGTTTGCTAAGTCTTGCCCTGCATAGCTCACACCTGGGTTTAGGCGCAAGCCAATCGATGCTTTACCTTCGACAATATGACGATAAGCCGCTAGCTGTAACTGAGAGTTAAAGATCATCTTGTCACAGATGTCCGCCACATCGCGAACGTCATCTTCGCTGTAACCCACACTGTATGCGTGTGTCTCACCACCGAACGTTTCGTAGCCAAGCTTCACTTCAAACGGGCCAGAACTTGTTGTTCCGTCTAGGTAAGGCTTGATGATGTCGAATACACCCCATGTTGAGAAGCACTTCAGTGCTAATACAAGCTTCACACCAGAGATGTCTTTTAGCTGTTTTGCTTTCTCTAGATTCTCAATCAGCTTGTCTTCATTGATCATGAAGTATGGCGTTTTTAGTTCGTTTTGTTGCATTTTGATACCTTACGTCCCTTCGCCTTAGCAAAGACACTATAAAATCGAACAAAGCCGACGCAAGTGCATCGGCTTAAACGTACAAATAAGAGTCGCTAAATTCTTACTTCAATTTATGGATAACAGGTTGTCCTGGCTCCAGTTCTTGAACATGCCAATCTAGACCAATAGATGGCATGGTTTCTAGGAATGGGTCAGGATCTAGCTGCTCCATGTTGAACACGCCTTTGTCTGCCCATTTGCCACGGAAGAACTGCAAAGCAGCAGTGATCGCAGGTACGCCAGTGGTGTATGAGATAGCTTGGTGTTCAACATCTTCGTATGCGACTTCGTGATCAGCGTTGTTGTAAATAAATACACTGCGCTCTTTACCATCTTTTTTACCTTGAACCCAAGTACCGATACACGTTAGGCCAGTGTAGCCTGGTGCGAGAGATGTTGGATCTGGTAGTAGTGCTTTTAGCACGTGCAAAGGTTGAACAACCGTACCGTCGTGAAGCGTTAGTGGATCTGGGCTGAGTAGACCGATGTCGCGCATCACATTGAAGTAGTTTAGGTAACGGTCACCAAAGCCCATCCAGAATTCGATGCGTTTCGCCGGGATGAACTCTTGCATAGATCGAACTTCGTCGTGCGCCATTGAGTACACTTTGTGTGAGCCACAATTCGGGAATTCGAACTCAAGCATACGTGAGTGACAAGGTACTTGTTTCCACTCGCCGTTTTCCCAGTAGAACGAATCGCCTTGAATCTCAAGCATGTTCGTTTCTGGATCAAAGTTAGTTGCGAACTTCTTACCGTGGTCGCCTGCGTTTACATCCATTACGTCGATAGTATCGATTTCATCGAACAGATGCTTCACTGCGTATGCGGCAAACACCGATACTACGCCCGGATCGAAACCAGCACCAAGAATACCTGTAATGCCCGCTTCTTCAAACTTCTCACGGTAGCCCCACTGCCAATCGTAAGCTTGAGGTACTTGTTGGCCTTCAGAGCACAAGTCAACCGCAACAGATGTATCAAGGTATGACACTTTAGCTTGGTAACATGCTTCCATAATAGACATGTTCACCCAAGGAGGACCTGCGTTGATCACTAAGTCAGGTTGTACTTCTTTAATTAAAGCAACTAAAGAATCTACGTCGTCCGCGTTTACCGCTCGCGCTTCTAATTTCTTAGTTGAATCTTTCAGATTGTTTTTCTTCTGAATCGATTCGATGATTTTCTCACACTTACCTACGGTACGTGATGCGATTGTGATATCACCCAGAACGTCGTTGTTTTGTGCTGCTTTATGTGCAACTACCCAGCCAACGCCGCCTGCACCAATCTGTAGAATTGCCATAGTTTTCCGTTACCTTTGTTAAACTAGCTCTGCCGCTAGCGTATTGATTTTTGAGAGCAAAGATTCAAAGTCCGCCGTCGTCAGACACGGGTTCAAAATCGTAAATTTCAATGCAGTTTTATCGTCGACAATGGTTTCACCCAATACCGCGATACCGCGTGTTAACGCTTCTAAGCGCAACGTTTTGTTCAGTTCATCAAGATCCGCTGATTCATGTGTCGCTCGGAACAGAACCGTAGATAGTGATGGTTCAGCCAACAACTCAAAGTGTTTGTTATCTCGAATCATGTCCGCCACTTCAAGCGTCTGTTCAAGCAAATGATCATACATATCGCCTAGTGCTTTTGGCCCTACGCTTTGCATCGTCATAAACACTTTGAGCGCATCAAAACGCTTAGTTGTCGCAATAGACTTATCCACCAAGTTCGGTAGTTCGTCGTGTTCGCGGTTCAAGTAGTCTGCATGGTGAAGCAGGAATTTAAAGTTAGACTTGTCGTTTACCAATAGCGCACCACAACTGATGGTTTGGTAAAACAGCTTATGGAAGTCTACGCTGATGGAATGTGCACGCTCACAACCTTTCAGACGTGTTTTTTGGCTACTTAGAATCAGAGCTCCACCGTATGCACCGTCGACGTGCATCCACATGTCATGTTTCGCTGCCATATCGGCGATAAAGTCTAAGTCATCAATAGCACCGTGATCCGTTGTACCCGCTGTGCCAACAATGGCAAATGGGATTAAACCTTCTGCTTTGGCCTGATTGAGAACTTCGTCTAACTTAGTGACATCCATCGTTCCATCGGCATTAGCATCGACGGTCATGACCGCTTTTTCACCCAATCCCATCCAAGACGCTGATTTTTGAACCGTGAAGTGGGATTTTTTCGAACATACAATACGTAGCTTGTCTGCGTATTCAGGAAGGCCAAGCTTTTGAATTGAGTGTGCACTGAGTTTGTCAGCAATCCAATCTCGCGCAAGCATCAAACCCATTTGGTTACTTTGCGTGCCGCCGCTCGTGAAGATACCGTCCGCTTTTGCACCTAACTCATATTTATCGCATAGCCAGTTCACAACTTTCTGTTCAACATAAGTCGCTGATGAAGCTTGATCCCATGAGTCCATCGACTGGTTCAAAGCCGCAATCATTGCCTCTGCCGCGATCGCTGGCATCAACGGTGGAGTATGTAGGTGAGCAATACAATCTGGATGTTGAGTAAAAATTGCGTTTTTCGCGACCAGCTCAGCAGCATCGTCGATAACGGATTTAAGAGGTGCATTTCCATTATCAAGATCAACGTCGTGAATCGCTGCTTCCAATGCTTTTGGATCCATACCTGAATACGGTGCAGTCACTTGTTCAAACACTGACTTCATTGCCGTAGTAGTGTGATTCATCACCGAAGCAAATTCATTGCTGCCCATCTCTCCAGTGTGGATGAAATGCTTCTTCCATTCATCTTGTGGCTGAGTTTCGATGTGACTACCGCCAGCGGCTAAAATCGCGTCTTCAAATACACGTAAAACAAAGTCGATTTGCTCAAACGAGATGATAAGAGGAGGAAGGAAACGAATTACTGCGCCTTCGCGTCCACCTTTCTCAACGATCAAGCCACGCTCGAGTGCTGCGCGTTGAATGGAAAGTGTGAGTTCACTATCCGCTTGAGGTTCACCAAATTTATTGAGCTCACCTTCTGGATTTTTAATCTCCACGCCTAGCATCAAACCTTTGCCACGAACCTCTGCGATACAGTTCACACGCTTTTGAATACTTTCAAGGCCGTAGCGCAAGTACTGACCCGCAATATTGGCATGCTCAACAAGATTATCACGCTGGATAATTTCTAATGCTTTCGCACCAGAGACCATGGCTAACTGGTTACCACGAAATGTACCTGTGTGCTCGCCCGGCTTCCATGTATCATGTTGCTTGTTGATAACCAATAGCGACATTGGTAATCCACCGCCAATTGCTTTTGATAAACACAGAATATCTGGAACAATGCCCGACTCTTCGAACGCGAAATTGTAGCCAGTTTTACCAACACCACACTGGATCTCATCGAAGATCAGTAAGATACCGTGTTCATCACAAATACGACGTAACTCTCGTAGCCAGAATGCTGGCGCAGGAACAACACCACCCTCACCTTGCACTGGCTCCACGATAATCGCGGCAGGCTTCATAATGCCTGACTCATCATCGTTTAAAAGACGATCGATATAGCGAATACTTGCTTTTGCACCTTCATCACCGCCAAGCCCAAAAGGACAACGCAGGTTGTATGGGAAAGGCATAAAGTGCACATCCGACATCAAACCAGTTCGACGAGCTTTGGTGCCTAAGTTACCCATCATCCCCATCGTACCATTAGTCATACCATGGTATGCGCCACGGAAGGCAAACATAGTGTTGCGACCGGTAGTCTGTTTCGCGAGCTTGATAGCAGCTTCAACCGCATCAGCTCCAGACGGGCCACAAAATTGGATAACGCTGTTCTCGCTTAACTCTTGAGGAAGAAAAGACTTAACAGATTGAATAAACGTCGTTTTTGCTGATGTTGCAATATCTAGCGTCTGATATGGCAGTCCTGAATCTAATTGCTCTTTCAGAGCTTGGTTTATTTCAGGATGGTTATACCCCAAAGCTAGAGTGCCTGCCCCCGCAAGGCAGTCTAGAAAGATCTGTCCACGCGTATCTTCAACCAAGCACCCAAAGGCTTGTTTAATTGCGATCGGCAAACGACGTGGATAAGAACGTACTTCAGATTCATGCTCAGCCTGATCAATCAATACTTGATCTGGCGTTAAGTCATACGTTCCCTCAACGATAGGAACCTGAGACGAAAAAATGTTTGCGATATTGCTATCGACTTCAAAGGCAGTGCTCATACTACATAATCCCTTGAATTATAATAATTCTGTATCCTGTATTAATAATCATTAGAATGAAATTACAGGAGGTGTGAATACCCCTCCGCATTTGTCAGTGCATAAATGACAAATACAGATCATCCGCCACGATACTCGCGACTTTATATGTAAAAGGGATTAATCAAGGTTCTGTAATGCACCCGTTTTGTAAAACAGGACATTTCGGCAGTATGAAGCTGATTAGTGTGTGTTTATTCAAAGGTTTCAATGTTGGGTTTCCCATTAATATGCCGCGTTTACAGCATTAGTATCCCGTCTATCGACAAAAGGCTTTGCCGATACCTACCCTACGCAGTGTCACAATCAGCTTGAATGGTCACTACGCGTATCCCCCAGAGATCAAACGTTGTTAATTACGCTCCGAGATTGCGCGCGAATTTATCACAAAATAAAATCTTCTGGCAACGATTTTTCATATTAGTAACAGTGATGTAAATCACAACAAAACATACCCCATCGCAACTCGCATGTTCATATTCATGATCTATGCTTTTCTGCTTCTCTCAAACACCTGTTATTTAAACAAATATTCTTGAGATATCATCACCTCATCTAAACAGAGATGTAAGGTTGTGCTGCTTAATCGTAAAACATTCCTTTCTATATCCGGAACATTTAAAAAGATAGCATTCTCGTCACAGCTTTGCCTGGAGTAAGAGTGGTTATTCACCACAAGTGATGGTTTAGACATAGACTAGTAGGAATAGCTAAGATGTTTTGCAATGGCAGAATTAACAATCACTTGAGTCAATGAGACAAAGGGTTCGCTACTTAACGAAGTCTGTGACAGAAAAGAAGTTTGAGATTTTCAAAAAAATACGAAAAAGGCCTAACATTTTCATGTTAGGCCTTAAATCTGGAGCGACACACGAGGTTCGAACTCGTGACCTCAACCTTGGCAAGGTTGCGCTCTACCAACTGAGCTAGTGTCGCA